>CAZJJT010000812.1:0-2038 GCA_964546395.1 uncultured Fibrobacterota bacterium | reverse complement strand
TGAGCAGCGAGGACTTGCCCACGTTGGTGTATCCCACCAGGGCCATGCGCACCACCCCCCGCCGTCCCTGCCGCTGAGTGGCGCGTGCCTTCTCCACTTCCTTGAGCTTGTGGCTGAGTTCGCTGATCCGCTTCTGCACCATGCGGCGGTCGATTTCCAGCTGCTTCTCGCCCGGCCCCTTGGTACCCACACCGGCATACTGGCGTGAGAAGTGGGTCCAGGCGCGAGTGAGCCGCGGGGACAGGGTGCGCATCTGGGCCAGTTCCACCTGTATCCGGGCTTCACTGCTTGTCGCGTGACGAGCGAATATGTCGAGGATAAGCTGGGCGCGGTCGAGGACCTTGCCCTCCACCGTCTTCTCTATCGTACGCGCCTGCCCCGGGCTCAACTCGGCATCCACGATGAGGGCCCTCGCCCCGCTCGCTTTCATCAACGTGCGAATCTCGGCCAGTTTTCCCGTACCGATGTAGGTCGATGCCGACGGGGCGGCGCGACGCTGCACCACCCGGCCCGCGACGACCACCCCCGCGGTCCGGCACAACAGCGCCATCTCTTCCATGTCCTGGTCGAACAGCGCCTGCTGCTCCCCGGCGAGCATCACTCCCGCGAGCACCACTCGTTCAGGCTGCGTATCGGTGCGTACCTGGTGCATGTGCCGCTAGAGCGACAGCCCGTCAACCAGCAGGATAGCTCCCGCGGCGCGCTGGGAAGGAGTGAGGGTGAGTACTTCGACGCCTGTTTCGGTTACCAGCACCGTGTGTTCGAACTGCGCCGAGAGCGCCCCGTCGCGCGTGCGCACGGTCCAGCCGTCCTGCGCGTCGGTCACCACCCGGTAGTCACCGCGGTTGATCATCGGCTCCACCGTGAACGTCATGCCCGCCCGCATCACCATCTGTTCATCGTCCCTGGCAACGTGGTGATACACCGAGTAGTACTCGTGGAACAGCTTGCCGATCCCGTGACCCGTGTACTGCCGCACCACCGAACAGCCGTGCTCGCGGGCAAACGGCTCGATCGCCCGCGCCACATCCTGCAGCGGCGCGCCGTCGCGCACCGCTGCAATGCCCCGCAGCATGGCTTGCGCACTGACCGTAACCAGCTCCCGTGCCTCGGATCGCACCTCTCCGAGCATGAACGTCTCCGAAGAGTCGCCATGGAACCCATCCACCACGGTCGTGAGATCCACGTTCACGATATCTCCCTCGCGAAGCACCTGCGCCTCGCAGGGAATGCCGTGGCACACCACTTCGTTGACCGAAATGCAGCACGACTTCGGGAAATCGTGGTAGCCGAGACAGGCAGGCGTGTAACCATGCTCACAGGTGTACTCATGCACCAGCGTATCGATGCGCTGCGTGTTGACGCCGGGTGTGACAAACGGCCTGATGTAGTCCATCAGTTCGCCGTTGGCCCTGCCCGCGCGCCGCATTCCCTCAATTTCCTCGGGGGTCTTCACCACGCGCGGCTGCCGTTGCGTGGGCCGCTGCGTTCCCGAGGCGATATCGCTCTGCATATGACAGCGTTTGTACTTCTTGCCGCTTCCGCACCAACACTCGTCGTTGCGTCCGATCATTGCTCTTGCCAATCCGGCCGCGGTGAGAGCGGCGCTGTGAGGCGGAAAATACTCTGAGTGACCGATACTATTTTGTCGCGTGCCTTCCTGGAACCGACTCGACCGCCCGCTCATCCTCGCTTCGCAGTCGCCGCGACGCCGCGAACTGCTGCGGCGGCTGGGTTTCGCGTTCACGGTCGTGCCGCCGGCACTCCCCGACGAGAACGAGCATGTCGACCCGCGCGAGCTGGCCGTGTCACTCGAGCGGCTCAGCAGGCTGAAAGCCGAGTCAGTGGCTCGCGACAACCCGGGGGCGCTGGTCCTCGGCAGCGACACGGTGGTAGTGGTGGACGGTGAGGTGCTGGGCAAACCGACCGACGCCGACGACGCGCGCAGGATGATCCACCGTCTGTCGGGACGGACGCACGAAGTGCGGAGCGGGGTAGCGCTCGCGTGCCTCGATTGCCGGTTCGCCGCGGCGGGCTC
>CAZJJT010000811.1:0-2040 GCA_964546395.1 uncultured Fibrobacterota bacterium | reverse complement strand
AATGGTGATCGCACCGCAGTGCAGCGGGTCGAGTCCCTGTCGCCGCGGCGTGCACGAGTCCTGGATGCTCTCGGCAGACAGGTTTGGGCTGGAACAGCATTGTCAAGTCCTGGTACTCTGGCGGGCGCGTTGTCTTGTCCTTGATCTTGGGTACCCAGATGACCGATATTTGTGGTGTTGGAGCGTTCAGGATACCATGAACCGGCGAATTGGGGTGGGCCCAGCGGGCCATGCATGGCCACAATGCGAGATGTCAAACGCTGCCGGTTGTCTGCTGCTGTAGTCCTGACCGCGGCACTTGCGCTCACCCGCACCGTGGCTCAAGAACAACACAGCAACGTCATCTACCTCGAAGGTTTCGGCGCGGCGGTAAGCTACAGCCTGAACTACGAACGGATCTTCTGGCTCCCCAACGATCTCCACGGCATCACCGCTCGGGTCGGACTGGGACATTCATCACTACGGAAGAAGTACTACAGCCCATACCGCGGTGAAGCATTCTCGGTTGTGCTTCTTGGCAACTACCTGCTGGGGCGACGGCCGATGAAGCTCGACGTGGGCCTCGGCGGGATGGCCATGGTTGCGTTCCACGACGGCATCTCCGAGGTGATCGGCGCCTCGGTCATGGGAGTCGTCGGCATGCGTTACCAACGCCGCGATGGTCGTCTCAGCATCCGCCTCTTCTTCAACCCCCACCTCGATGTCCTCGACGACCCAACCCTCCTCCCCTGGGGCGGCGCCTCCTTCGGCCTGGCCTTCTAGCCCCCCCCGGCTTGCTGGTTCGTACTCGTACGGGGAGCTCAGAGATCAGAAAATGAGTCTACGTGGCGACCTCGTCGTCCCTTCCAAGGTCCTCCAGGGCACGGCAGCACTCAATGCGTTGTCTGGGGTACTTCTCCAGCACTTCCTCACCACGGTCGAGCCAGCGCAGAGCCTTGGCTGCTCCGTTGTGGCACTCCGATCTGTCGGGGAACAACGCGGAAGCTGCCATCCGACAGTACGGTGCGACGAAGTGCCAGTCCCGGGCTTGCCAAACCCGTATGCGTTGCTCGCGTGGTTCTCCTCCCGTGCAGGTCGAAGAACTCCATCCCCGCGGCGGCCGGCTCGTGCTTCGGGAGATTGCGCACGCCGCTCGGCACACCCCCCGGAGCGCTCGTCGCCAAGGTACTCGAGATGCTATCGCACACTTCCCATGCTTTCAGCTGCAGATACGCCGCAGTGTCGCTGCTCATGCCGCCGGTCACGGAGTTTCCCACCGGCGAATCCCCGGTGAAGATATGGTAGTACACGCAGTCACAGAGGTAGGAGCCGTACGTGCTCGGGTGCCAGATGTCGGTTGTGTCGTACGCGTGTACGTAGAGCGGGTAGTCGGGTTTCTCGGTGAGCACGTTTCTCCAGGCGACCGCGAGCGGCGCAAACGCGGCCCGACAGCTGTCGGCAACCCGATCGAACAGGCTGATGAAGTAGTTCCATTGGTTGCTGGAACTTCCGTACGATGGCCAGATGCACGCCACTACCGGCGTGCCGCCGTGGTTCTGCACCACCTGTGTGAACTTCCTGTAGTAGCAGAATACCGTGTCCTGGTTGTAGGGAACGAAGTCCTGCAGTACGACATAGTTGTACTGTGATTCGCTTATCTGGTTTGAGTCGTAGGAGTTGTGCCAGTGGTAAGAAAGCGTCTGGCCCCAGATGTAGGATTCATCGAAGCTGCCGATGAATGTCTGCTGTTGGGATGACCCGCGGTTCACCATTGCAGCAGTCGTATCGGGAACATTGTTGGTGGCGGTCAGGCTGTTCCCGATCCAGTATACCGTCACCGTATCCTGCCCGTGCGCTGCCGTGAGTGCGGAACAGGCAGCGATGAGCAGTACACTGCGGCGAATTGCCCGGCCGGTTGTGTTCCGCTGATGCTCACTCCTGTCGCACAGCATGGATACTCCTTTCATACGAAAGCCGGACATCGCGGATCCCGCTGTACCGAAAGTACGTGTGGGGATAGCCGTGTTTGATCACGAAAGGCCCGCCCTTGCGGGCGAGCCT
>CAZJJT010000810.1:0-2041 GCA_964546395.1 uncultured Fibrobacterota bacterium | reverse complement strand
AGAACCTGTCGGTCATCCTTGGTGTGCTCCAGTCGGTGTACAGCTCACCCAAAGACGGCTATCGCATCTACAAGCTGCGTATCGCCGATGTCAACGCGCTGGGCAAACACCTTGACAAGGAGAAGGGCCAGGACGATCCGCTGAACCGGGTAATCCTCGAGATTCTGGACAAGATCTCGATGCTCGAGGACGCCGGGAACAGCGAGATGGAAGAAATCGCGATACACGCGTCGGCGGTACGCAACGCGTTCTTTGACGCGAAGAAGAAGATGGAAGACGTAATCCCGCCGGTGTTGCTGGTCACGGTCGACGACCGCAAAGAGGTGCCGCCGCGCAAGCAGGCTGCGATGTCGTCCGAGGCAAAGGCAGCGTCATCGTCGGGCGGTTCGAAGAAGGGCAAGAAGTAACGTTCCCACCGCGGTACTGAGGAGCAAGGCGGAGAGGGTTTGTCAAAGCGTACGGGTGGGTCGCAGAGCGACAAGGGGGCTGGCGGAGCGAGGGTGGTGTTCACCGCGGAAGAGGTGAAGACGGTGGTGGATGCGTGCACGAGGCAACGGCAGACCATCCCCGGGTACCTGGCTTCACGGCAGAGAGAACTGGAGCTGTTGAACTCAATACTGGAGAAACTGGCCCCGCGCGGCCACTGAGCGATAACGCCGAAAGGATGGCACAATGGACAAGCAGGCAGTGAACTGGTCACGTGAATCGATTCTCGACGTCGAGAATCAGTTGCTCCAGACGATGCTGTCGTCGCGTACGGTTGAGGCGGCCGAAGGCGCCATCTCCTACGCCCGCTTCCTCAGGATGTCGGGGCTTGACACCGAAAACTATCCCGTGTTTCTCAAGATGCTCGAGATCGAGAACCACTGGGTGCTGGACGAGCTCATCGGCGACTCCGACCCGTTCCTCCTTCTGTCGACCATCCCGCCCAACCGTTACCTCGTGGCCAAGGCGTTCGACCTGCTCACCCGCTGGCGCCCGGGCGGCATCTATCCGAAGACCCTCGCAATCGTCATCGGTATCCTGCAGAACGCGTTCAGTTCGCCGAAGGACGGCTACAAGTTTTACGAACTGAGCATCGCGGATATCGACAACCTCGGCAAACACCTCGAGCGTGACAAGGGCCCGACCGACCCGCAGAACCGCTGTATCCTCGATATTCTCGAGAAGATCAGCCAGCTCATGGGCATGCAGTGGAACGACACCATGGAAGCGGTGGCGCGGCAGGCAATGAGAATCCGCACCGCGTTCTTCGACAACACCAAGATGCTCGAGGACGTGATTCCGCAGGTGCTGATTGTCCGCGGTGACTACCGGGCCGAAGAGGTGTCGCCGAAGATGATGTTCAAAGACTGACGGCTCGCTGTGCAGCACGCGAGTCATAGCCGCTCCCGTGTGCTCTGTGCAGCGGGAGCGGTTGTTGTTTCGGCATGAGTCGACGGCAGGCGCTGCAAGGCAGCCAGGGTAAGGAGTGTGACGATCGCATGACGGCCCGCCGCGTTTTGGTATTCGACGAGGACCCCGAGTTCCTGGAACTGGTTCGTGGGGCACTGGGCGCATATGGGGTCGAGACCGTCGACGTAGAGCCGCTCACTACCAGCGTGTCGCGGATCCGTGATGTCAAGCCGGCGGCGGTGTTCGTCGCAGTCGACAACCCCGACCGCGTCGGGTTCTCCATCTGCACCATGGTCAAGCGGCAGCTCCAGAGTCAGGCCCCCCTCATTGTGACCACCAGCACGCTTTCGCAGCGTGACATGGAACTCCACCAGAAGCAGCGCTACCGCGCCAACCTGTACCTCGACAAGCGCGAGCTTCGGCAGGCGGATCTGCTTGGCCAGCTCAACGACCTGATCGACCTCGGGCCGCGCAAGGGCCCGCTGCCCCCCGAACGGGGCCTTTCCGACAGTGGCGAAGAGACGCCGCGGGCACCGTCACGCGCCACGCGTGGCAGTTCCTCGCGCAGCAGCCGCTCGAAACGCGAGCAGGACGATGAGGCGGCGGAGCAGGAGCGCAGCGCCAGGCGCGGTGGGGTAGCGGAGGA
>CAZJJT010000809.1:0-2050 GCA_964546395.1 uncultured Fibrobacterota bacterium | reverse complement strand
TTGCGTCTGCAGTACACTACCGGCGATCCCGTCACGCCGCAGATCACCACCGACTACTATGAGCACTGGGGGAGCTTCCAGAGCGTGCCCGGCCCGGCCAATTCCGACCGCTTGCCGCCCACGTTCCAGATCGACCTGAAAATTGACAAGCGATTCGTGTTCCGCAAGTGGATGCTGACCGCGTACGTGGGCTTCCTCAATATCAACTATTTCCTCTACGAGAGCCCGCAAGCCGTGGTACCGAACATGTCGTACCCGTACAACGCGGAGATCGACACGTGGTACAATACGATAGTACCGATGTACTCGCTGCCGTCCGTGGGCCTGAAAGCGGAGTTCTGACCATGCGATCGCGAGCCTGTTCGAGACTGGTACTCGGAGCCGCACTGCTGGCGCTGCTGGCACGGTGCGTCGAGATGCCGGTGCGCTTCGAGCGTGTCGACGCCAACCAGATGCGCACGCTCGACTTCATGTACATCAACCTCAGCGATACGACCGCGAGTCTGTGTGAAGCGGCGCCCGGTGACACCATGCTCCTCGTTGCGTGTTTCGCGGGTGTACCGGTCAGTTCCATCGACTTTGATGTCTCGTGGGAGGTGTTGCTGACGGATATCGGCAACGACACCGCATACAACCGCCAGGACCTGCAGTACGAGGACTACGTGTTCGACAAAGACTCGGCCGGGTTCACCGATTCCACGGAGGTGCATGCGCTGTGGTTCCGGGTACCTGACAGTGTCATGTACCTCAGCCCCTCGGTCAACGATGCGGCGGTGGCGGCCCTGACCGAGGACCTCCCGCCGGAGCTGCGGTTCTCGGCCGCAGAGCTTCTGGCGCTCGTCGACTCGCTGGCGCGTATTGACCCGGCGGTGCGCGCTGCCGATCCGGTGTACGGCCCTCTCCTTCAGCTCTACGCGCCGATTGTCACCCAGGTGCTCAGCGTGCCGGTACGCCTCTTCGTGACTGTCAACGGTGTCAACCGTATCGTCAGCGATTTCACCGTCCGCTACAACAGGCTCTTTGGCGAGTACCCGGGCGTGAACATCAACCACAACCCTCATGTCACATTCGTCGGCGTGCACAAGGTGAAAGGCTCCCGTGTGCCGTTCAGGCCGGGCGACCTCGGGGCGGACGATTCCACCTTCTGCCTCTTCCTTGACGGGAGTGAGCAGGACGCGGGAGTCATGGGTGCGCTGGCCAACGTGCGGTTTGCGGACACAATACTGATCGACCTGGGGTATACCTACTACGTGGCAACCGACAGCGGAGTGTTCGGCGGTGTCGACACCCGCGACGCGGTGGTGCCGCTCGAGTTCGACATCGACAACCAGCAACTGGCTCTGGGGACAGAACAGTCCGAGACCTACTTCCAGCGCTGGTTCTACCAGCTCGACGCCGCGGAGCAGGAGGGCATCGACCCCGACGACCTCTTCATCGTGCCCAACCCGCAAGGCGTGGTTGCGCCCATGCTTCCCGCCCTCGACACCTCTATCACGCACGCCGCGTTGTGGGTCCAGGTCTACGACTACTTCCTCGGCGAGTGGAACCGCCCCTACGGCTCCACGCTCATCGAGCGCACACTCCACTTCCGCTACTCCCAGGCCTATATCGACAGTGTCGAGGCGAACTAGGGACTATTTTCCCGCCGTGACACGCGCGTTCGCACTCAACGTCTGCGGGGCCTGTCCCATGAGAAGAGTGACCGTACTGCTGTTCGGCGTTCTATTCCTCCCGTGCTCCTGTGTCAAACGCGAACGGGTCATCCTCGAGCTTGATTTCGGGCAGCGGCCCCAGTGGTGCTACAACATGGAAGTCGCAGTTATGGTTGGCGATTCGGCCGCGGCGCAGGGGTCCAACCAGGCGCGGAGCCTGCTTTGCCTCAAGCCCATGGCATCCGAGCCGGGCGTGGTCCAGCTCTGCTTCGAGCAGCTTGCGGTCGAGTCGAGCGTGCTCAGTGCCGCCGAAGCTGAACACGTGCGATGGCGGCTGAGCGGGAAGCCGATCCGGTTCCGGCTCGTGGAAGGGGCACTTTCGGCAATCGACACGGCAC
>CAZJJT010000808.1:0-2050 GCA_964546395.1 uncultured Fibrobacterota bacterium | reverse complement strand
CCTCGGGCCGCACGCGCAGCACCTCGAAGTACATCGCGACGAGGATGTCCATCGCCGAAAGTGGTCCGCCGACATGGCCGGCGCCGCTGTCATGCACGGTCTTCATCACCAGGTAGCGGCCCCGTCGGGCCAGTTTCTTGAGTTCCTCATGGGTCATATTCGACTCTCCGTTCGCTTCGTGTGGAAGGCGATACGCGCCTCCCCGGCCTTTCACGCAGACCTGACGACTTCGCCCGCCCGCTCCCACGCCGCTGCCTTCGGTTCCTGCTTCGGCAGAATCACCTCGGTGTACCCCTCAACCCCGTTCACTGTGGTGGCTACCAGCTGCGTGCGGAACGGCACCATGTCGTAGCAGTCGCCACTCTTGAGTATCTGTACTGCTTCGTACGACACATTCACGCGCCGCTTGTATTCATCCTTGATGTCCTCGAACACACCTGCCAGCCCCATCCCGACCCAGTCCCCGCCCATCTCGGCATGCATATCGTAGGAAGCACAGACAAGCGCCCCTACGGTCTCGGCGTACAGCCAGTAGCGAAGGTGCTCGGTCCATGCCCCCGCTTCAACCATCTTGTACGGCACTGCCTGGATGAGCGTGGTGATCGCGTAGTTCAACTCCCCCAGCCACCCGCCCTTCTGGTTGTACCCGCGGGCCGCTTCGACAATCGCATCTGCCAGCTTCTCGGCGGCCGTTGCCGGGCTGACCACGTCGCCCTGCTCGCGTGCAGCAATCCGACGAGCCACAGCCAGGAACGCCTCACGGAAGTGCTCCGAAATGCCAGCTGTCTCGCCGTTCACTGCCATGGTGTCGGCTATCTGCACCGCCACTGCGTCCACTGCCGCATCGATTGCAGGCCGGTTCTGAGGAGGGATGTAGGGCATTTGAGCTCCTTTGATTGATTGCCACTGTGCGATCCAATGTAGGCGTTTGCTTCCCCTAGCGCGATGGCTACGGGCGCCATAGATATGTGATAGATCGCCACGGGCAGCGACCCAGGAGTATCTTTGGAGGGGGCTGGGCGCCCCCTATACCCCAGCTCGGAACATGACGATGTCGTAGCCCAGCCCCCCGTGCACTCTCTCGACTGCTTCACTGCTCCCCCCACACTTGGGGGGACGAAAGGGCACTGACCCCCAACTGACCCATGCACCGACCCCAGGGTTACCACGACAACATCCGCTACCACGACTACCGCGACGAGCACTTCGTACCCGCTCTCACGGTGATTGCGGCAGGCGTGTCCCGCTGGGGCGAGGGAGTGCGCTACCAGCGCCAGCGTCCGGTGGCCGTCTCGGTGAACCTCGTTACTGCCGGAAGCGCGCGGTTCACGCACCGTGAATTCGACGGCGAGATCCTGCCGGGCCAGGCAACGCTTACGCATATGGGAAGCGACATGGAGTACGCCACCGGCGAAGCGGGGTACATGCACAAACGATTCATCACCATCGCTGGCTCGGCCCTCCCGGCACACCTCACCGCAATGGGTCTGGACAACGTGGTGTTCCTGGTCCCTCGCAGTGTCCCGGCGGTTGCCGGACTGCTCAGGGAAGGGTATGCGCTGCTCGCGCGCAAGCACGGCGACTTCGTGGATGAGCTCTCAGTGGTGGCTCACCGCGTTCTCAATGAGCTGGGGCGCAGCGTCAGCCACGCCTACTCACCGTCGGTGAGCGCTGCGGTCGACTACATGCAGCAGAACCTTGCACGCAACGTGTCGCTGCACGAACTCGCGCACGTGGCCGCAACCAGCACGCGCTCGCTCATACGCCAGTTCCACCAGACGTTCGGTGTGTCCCCGCTGCGATTCATGCTCCGCCAGCGCCTTCGCTGGGCCGAGCACCTGCTCCTCACCACCGAACTCTCAGTCAAGGAGATCGCGCACACGGTCGGCTACAACGACCCGTTGTGTTTCTCGGCACAGTTTCGCAAGCATGCGGGGGTGTCGCCCCGGGCGTTCCGGAGGACTCCGTACGGCCACGGAGACCTCGTCGAAGGCTGACCCGAGGGGCAGGGCGCATCTGTTGCATGTATGTACCGCCCCGGGTACGACTT
>CAZJJT010000807.1:0-2051 GCA_964546395.1 uncultured Fibrobacterota bacterium | reverse complement strand
ACGAGTTCGTTCACCTTCTCGATGTCGCCCTTGCGGCATACCTTCCCGTTCACGAGCTGCTCGCCGAACGTCACGATCGAATCAACCTTCTGCCACGCCTCGATCTCCTCCTTCTCGCGGTACGAAGAGGCATCGGAGGGCGAGTGCCCGGAGAAACGATACGTCATGGTGTCGAGCAGTACCGGCCCGTCCTTGTCCTGGAGGATCTTCTTCTTGCGCCTGAACGCATCGATGACTGCGAGGACATTGTACCCGTCAATACGCTCGGCGTGCATCTGCTCGGGGTTGATGCCCGCGCCGAGCCGGGCGACAATCTCGAAGCCCATGGTCTCGCCGCAGGGCTGACCGCCCATGCCGTAGTGGTTGTCCATGATGTTGAAAAGGAGCGGGAGGCCGCCCCGGTAGTCGCCCGGCCAGAGCTTCTTGTACTGGTCCATGGTCGCCAGATGAATGGCTTCCCACACCGGTCCGCACCCCAGCGAGCCGTCCCCGATGTTGCACACCACGATCCCGTCCTTGCGGTTGATCTTCTTGTACAACGCCGCGCCAACGGAGATGTCGGCAGAACCGCCCACGATTGCGTTGTTGGGATAGATCCCGAACGGCGTGAAGAACGCGTGCATCGAACCGCCCAGGCCGCGGTTGAAACCCGTGTCACGGGCGAAGATCTCGGCAAGCGTGCCGTAGAGAAGGAACTTGATGGCGAGTTCCTTGAGCGAGCCCTCGTGCCCGTTCTCCACGATGCGCAGTATGCGTCCGCCGAAGTGGTTCTCCATGATCGAAGTCAGCGTGGCGTCGTCGCACTTCTGTATCGCGCTCAGGCCCTTGGCGAGGATCTCGCCGTGCGAACGGTGCGAACCGAAGATGTAGTCGTTGAGCTCCAGCACATAGGCCTGCCCCACGGCCGAGGCCTCCTGGCCTATCGAGAGATGCGCGGGACCGGCGTGGTTGTAGGCCGTGCCCCGGTACTCCCCCGTCGTCTTCACGAGGTTGAGCATGGTTTCGAACTCGCGGACAATTGCCATGTCGCGGTAGAGCCGGACCATGGTTTCCTTGCCCAGCGCTTTCACTTCATCGCCAAACGGCGTGGCGTACTTGTTGACCGGGATCGACGTGAACCCGATGCTGCTGGGCGTGCGTACCGCTGCAGGGTCGACTACCTGGGACTTGGGCATTGTTGCTCCATTGATGATTGATGATTTCAGATTGCAGACTGCACAACTGGAGACGTTCCGCAGTGTCCCCACTCGCTCACAGCTTGATCTCCACGATTGAGTCCTTGATCATTTCTGCTACGGTCGGGTGCGCGAACACGATATCCTTCACGTCGGCGACACGCAACTCGGCTTCCACGATAACCGTTGCCCCGTGGATCATCTCCGAACACTCGCCGCCAACCATGTGCACGCCGAGTACCGTGCCATGCGCTTTCTCCGCGACCACCTTGATGATCCCGCGCTCGCCCTCGGTCTCCGCCAGGTATCGACCGTTATACGTGAGCGGCATGCGGTGCTCGGCAACGTCGTACCCCCGTTCGCGCGCCTGCTCGGCCGTCAGGCCCACGCTGGCCGCCTCGGGGTGCGTGTAGATGACGTTGGGGATGTTTTCGTAACGGATATGCGAGCGAATCCCGAGCATGTCATCGACGCATACTTCCACTTCGCGTGCCGCCGTATGCGCCAGCATCAGTGTCCCGTTCACGTCACCCGCTGCCCACACGTTGGGCACGTTGGTGCGCCCCTGGTCGGTGACCCTGATCGCGCCACGCTCCACCATCACACCCAGGTTCTCCAGCCCGAAACCTTTCACCACCGGGCGGCGGCCGACACTCAGCAGCACCACGTCGGCCGCGACCGTCTCCTCCGTGCCGTCGGCGGACGTGTACGTCACCGAGTGGTCGCCAATAGCGGTCACCCTGCAGCTGGTACGGATCGCCACGCCCTTCTTCTCGAGTGCTCCCTGGAGCACCTTGCGGATGTCGTTGTCGAGCTGGCCGGCAATCGCGGGAAGCATTTCGATGACTGTTGCCTGGCTGCCGACCTCGGCGAAGA
>CAZJJT010000806.1:0-2055 GCA_964546395.1 uncultured Fibrobacterota bacterium | reverse complement strand
ACCCCTACACGTTCCACGTGGAGAGTCGTCCGGGCCTCTGGTGCTGGACCTGGGCGAGGTGGGCTTTGTGGCGGAGGTGTGGCTGAATGGCGAGCCGCTGGGCGTGAGCGCCTGGCCGCCGCACCGCGCTGACATCACGGGCCTGGTGCACGAGGGCGCGAATGACCTGGTGGTTGAGGTGACGAACACCTTGGCGAACCAGATGATGTCGGAGCGGGTGGTTCGCCGGGCCGAGGACGCGGGGTGGCTGAACACGTATTACCGGCGCGCGCTGGAGTACATGGGGGAGAGCATGTGTTCGGGGCTTTTGGGTCCGGTGCGTCTGCTGCTACGCACGCGCTGACGTCGCCGATGGCGCTCTGGCCGCATGCGGTTGCCGTTGTGGTCCGTGGCGCAGGGCTCGTCGCCGCAGGTTGTGCGTGCGGGCGAACGCCATCGACATGACGGCGGCCCGAGCTGGCCCCCGCCGGATTGGCCGAGCTGTCAAGACAAAGTAGAAATGTCCGGTTGTGAGCAAGTTAGAAATGTCCGGTTGTGGTGGTCGTTGTGGTCATGGTCGTTGTCGTTGCTGCTGTTGCCCAGCGCCCCCCGAGGGGGGCGGCGCGCCGGCTCAGGGGTAGATCGGCCCATCGCGCATTTCCCGGTAGTCCCTCCGCCAGGGATGATCGGCCGCGGGGATGACCGTGGCTCGCTCGCGGGCGTCCGTGCGCTTGCGGCGCTGATCAGCGGTGGCTTCGACCGCAGGCTGGGACGGCAGTTCGCTGGCGGTCAGGTAGCGTTCGCGGAAGCGCAGCTTCACCGAGCCGTCCAAGCGCTGTTCGACGGTAACCTTGGCCCCGCGCAGTCCGGCCATTGCGCTCTCGCGCGCGATCTGGTAGCGAGTGCTGTAGTAGCTGATGGTGTAGTCATTGGTGACGGTGCGGCTCTCCTGGTGGCTGAGGATGGCGCCCAGGTCAAGGCCGTCCGCGGGCCGGTGGGCGTCGCTGGCGCAGGCGGCCGCGCGGGTGAAGCGTTCATTGTGCGCGGGCAGGTAGACGCGCTCGAGGAAGTCGTTGGCGGCGTCGATGTCGCTGATGTCGGCCAGACGCAGCTCCTTGAGCAGCCGGTCCTGCAGGACGCCGAACGCGCGCTCGACGCGCCCTTTGCCCTGCGGCGAGTAGGACGCGATGTACTCGATGCCCAGCTCGCGCAGCGCCCGTCCCATCTGGGTTTCGGCCTCCCGGCCCTGCAGTTGTTCGTCCACGGAGGCGTTGCGGGTGGTGCGGTAGATGCTGTGTAGATCGGCATAGACCGCGAGGGGACGACCGTGGGCGCGGATGTACTCGCCCAGCACGCGCATGACCGCCTCGGTGGTCTCGGCGGGCGCGAAGCGGCAGTACAGGCGCTTGGTGGCGTCGTCGATGGCGCTGATGAGGACCACTTCAGGGCCGCGCTCCTCGAACCAGGCATGGATCGAACCGTCGACTTGAAGCAGCTCGCCGCAGCATTCCCTGGGCGGGCGCCGAGTGCGATGCCGGGCTTTGCGGGGCTTGGGCTGACGCAGCCCCGCAGCGTTCATCCACCGCCGCAGCGTCTCTTTGCTCAACTGCAGGCCGTGGTGTTCGGCGAGCTTCTCGGCCGCGAAGGTGGGACCGAAGTCGGCGTAGTGCTCGGCGACCAGGTCCACTACCTGCTTGCGGAAGTCTTCCGGGAAACGGCGGTTGGAGGGCTGCCCGCGGGACTTGTGGACCAGGCCGGCGTCGCCCTGGTCGCGGTAGCGCACCAGCACACGGCGCACCTGGCGCTCGGTGATGCCCATCTGCTGGGCGGCTTGGCGCTGAGTGATCTCTCCGGCGTCGAGGCTGCGGACAGGGCCCAATCGATCTCGCTCTTTCTGGCTCATGATCAGCTTCATGCCTCCCCATTTCGCCGCGCCGCCGGGCATGCCCGGCGGGGGAGGACATTTCTAACTTGCCCGGACCGGACATTATCATGTTGCCCCGACACCCGGAGCCCAGGAGGGGTTTACACGGGGCCGACGATATGTTAGTATATCCTGCGCGACGCGCGGTGGAG
>CAZJJT010000805.1:0-2056 GCA_964546395.1 uncultured Fibrobacterota bacterium | reverse complement strand
TGCGCGCAAACGTCAGGCCGATACGCGCGAACATGCCCGGCTTCAGCAGCAGCGAATCGTTGACAATGGCGAGTTCGGCGACGGCGGTACGTGACGACTGCTGGAACATGGGAGCCGTGTGCGTGACCACGCCGGTGAACGTGCGCCCAGGCATCGCATCCACGTGTACCGTGGCGCTCTTGCCTGGTGATACACGCGTGTAGTCACGCTCGGGAATCGCCAACTCCACGTACACTGTGTCAATGCCCACGATCGTGAGTACCGGTGCGTTTGCCGTGAGAAGAGCACCTTCATCGGTGTGACGGGCGCCGACCAAGCCTGGCTGTGCCGCGCGCAGGGTGGTGTAGCCCAGTTGTGTCCGGACCTGCGACAGTGCAACCCTGCGCTGGCCCAGTTGTGCCGATGCGAGTTCCACGCGTGACTGCTGGGCGGAAGCCTGGGTCTGGAGCGCGTCGAGTTCGGCCTGAGAGGCGATGCCCTTGCCTACCAGTTCGGTGGTTCGCGCGAGTTCCCGCGTGGTGAACCCACGCTGTGCCTGCGCTTCACCCAGAGAGGCCTGAGCGACACGGACCTGCGCCTCAGCTTCCTCGACCGCCTGCGCATATTCGGTAGGATCGATTTTGCCGACGACCTCGTCGCGACGGACACGCTCACCGATACGCTTGGTGACGCTCAGCAGCCGTCCACGGACTTTCGCGGCTATCACGTACTCGTAGGCTGCCCGCACCGTACCAGTAAACTCGGTACGATCGCTGAGCGTACGATACGAGACAGGTACCGTCTGCACTGCCACCGGGCCCTGCGAACGGGCGCCCGCCGGCCCTCCCCCGAAACTGACCAGCGCCCGGCGGGCGGCCTGGGTGAGAATGCCAAGGACAAGTATGGCTGCAACTGCGATGAGCACGCGGCGGGTCTTCGACATGCGAGGCTGGCTCCTTACGGCCCTCTCTTCTTGAGTATCCGGCAGATTGCCTCGATACCGGCGAGTGAGAACTGCGTGATATGTTCGATCTCTTCCTCGGTGGTACCGGAGTCCGGCAGTGGTTCGTTCATGCGTTCCGCAAGTTGCCTGGCATGCGAGTGGTGGAAGCACTGGCCGATCACACTCGACTCGCAACGGTCCAGGTCCTGAGCCGTTGCCTTCGGTCCCAGCATGTCACTGAGTATGTGCCGGGCATGTGAGCGGTTCGCACGGACCTGTGCAAGGATGAGGTCGTCGAGTTCGCCCGTCGAGCCATACATCTCACTCATGCGGATCTGGTGGAAATACCCCAGACGCCGTGAGTCGCTGCGACGCCGCACCAGTGCCGACACCATCGCGCACAGACGCTGGCGCGGCGTGGCAGACGGCGGCAGACCGCCGTCCAGCGGGTAGAGCTGCCCGGCTTTCTCCGCACCGTGCTCCCATACTGCACGGTACAGCGCCGACTTCGAGCCGAAGTGGTAGTTGACTGCAGCGATGTTGGCCCCGGCCCGCGTGCAGATGTCGGCAACCGTGGCATCCCGGTACCCCTTCTCACCGAACACCTGGCAGGCTGCTTCCAGGATGCGCTGACGGGTCTCTTCTCCGTCCTTGCGGTGGTGGTTCACGGGTGCTCCAACCGGTAAACATGAAACGGACAATTAAAACAGCGGTTTGAAATATAGTCATGAATACCGGTGAAGTCAACTCCTCCGACGAGTGTGGGCTCTGAGGCATCCACCAAGTGCACTTTGGAGGCCGCCCTGGACAGCACGGCGGACCTCGCGGGGCGTGCGCCATGAGTACCTTGCGGAGTGTGCACACCGGGGGAGCGCCCCCAGGGAGGCGGACATGAGGCATTCGAGGAACGGCGCTGCGTCTGTTGGCGTGGCAATGGCACTGTGTGTGTGGCTCGGGGGCGCGGTCGCTGAGCCGCAGCCCGGCGATGTCTACCGTGAGTACTGGAAGGCCACGGGGATGCTGCGGATAGGCGAGCGTTGGGAGTGGGGAGGCAGCAACTCGGGAGTCAACTTCAAGCTTGCGCCCAACGAGAACGCGCCATCGTGGCCGGTCGATCTCGCCGGGGCAATCCGT
>CAZJJT010000804.1:0-2061 GCA_964546395.1 uncultured Fibrobacterota bacterium | reverse complement strand
ACCCCTGGCGGCTCCTGCGGTACTTCGCCGGCGTCACACCTGCGTACTTCTCAAACTGGCGCGAGAAGAAGAACACGTCGTCGTAGCCCAGCTCCGCAGCGACCGCTTTCACCGGCATCCCTTGGTCGCCGAGCATGGTGCGTGCAGCCGCGAGGCGCTGCTCGATCACGTAGTGGTGCAGCGAAGTACCGGTGAGTTTCCGGAACTGGTACCGGAGCGAACGCAGGGGCATGCCGCACGTCTCGGCAAGCTGCTCGTAGTCAGGCGAGAGTTCACGGCTCCGTTCGAGCGATGCCGTAAGCGTACGGTACCATGCGGGGATATCCCTGACAGTGGATCGCAGCGATACCAACTCGATGTACACCGACTCGAGGGCGTTCACCGCAGCCAGCGTGTCCCACCGTCCGCCCCCGCGCACGTGCGACAGCAGCCGATCGAACTGCGTTGCGTGTTCGGACGGCAGTCCAGCCACCGGCTGAGGCGCCTCGGGCAGCAACCCTTCGGCCTGCCAGCGCTGCACCAGCGGCCCCCGGAACGCCACATAGCGGTGCACCCAGCTGTCGCAGCCCTCATCGCACGCCATCGTGATCCGCGGTCCGGGGTACGCCGGCCAGTACGCGCACCCGTCAAGCCGATACGCCACACGGTCGTAGCCCACAACCACCCGGCCCTCGGTCATGAGCTGGAGAGTGTGGTAGCCGTCGAAACGCTTGTCGACACGGGCTTGGCACCGGGGTGTGAACCCGCAGTGAAGGAACTGGAGATCGGTGGTCATGACTGCCATAAAATACATATATCGTCTACTTTAGTACATACCATTGGTGTCATTTTGTTTATATCGTAGGAACAAACGCCTGACACCAGGAGTGGCCATGATGACTATCGGCAGCGAAACCCTTGAGCGCTGTGCGGTGGACCTCGACCAGCGCATTGTCCCCGAAGTCGAAGCGGACCTGCGCCGGCAGTGGACCACGTTCTGCGACACTGGCGTGCCGACAAGCCTGTTCGTCCCCCGGCGGACGCGAGAGGCAGCGCCTCCCGCGACAACATGGCCCGAAGTCAGTATCAATCAGGCGCAGGTCGATCCGAATGCCATGCTGATCCACCAGCTGGCGGGTTGCTCCGGCACGATCCAGGGCACGGCCGGCGCCCTGCTCGCGGTACGCTGCAACTACGGTGTCGGCATCCTCCCGTCGCTGTTCGGCGCCGAGATCAGGCTCATGCCGCAAGAGCAGGGCAACCTGCCTACGTCGGTGCCGATGGGCCCGGAACGCTGCCGCGCGCTGCTCAACAGGGACCGCCCCGATGTCCGTGAAGGCCTGGGGGCCAGCGTCCTTGACACTGCCGAGCAGTTCCTCGAACTCTTCGCGCACCACCCAAACGTGGGTGCGCATGTCGCGCTCTACCACCCCGACCTTCAGGGGCCCATGGACGTGCTCGAGTTGCTCTGGGGCAGCGACCTGTTCACCGCGGTGTACCTGGAACCCGACACTATCAAGGCCCTGCTCGACCTTATCACCGAGACCTACATTGCGTTCATGGCCGCATGGGACCGGCTCGTGCCGACAGCGGACGGGCACGCGGTGCACTGGCGGCTCTTTCACCGCGGAAAGATCATGCTGCGTGACGACTCCGCGATGAACTTCTCGCCCGAGCACTTCGACGAGTTCATCGCCCCGTGGGACCAGCAGCTGCTGAGCGCGTGCGGCGGCGGCGCCATGCATTTCTGCGGCAAGGGCGACCACTACATCGACCATCTCTGCACACTCGACAACCTGTTTGCGGTCAACATGTCACAGCCGGAACTCAACGACATGGAGCGGATCTACCGGGCGACAGTTGACCGGGGGATCAGGCTGCTGGACCTGCGCCGAGAGACGGCCGAAGCGGCAATGCGAGCCGGCAGGGATCTGAAGGGGATGGTGCAGTGCTTCTGAGAGGCAGGAGATAGGACATAGTATATAGGACATAGAAGTAGCACTGTTCTATGTTCTATGTTCTGTGTTCTGTGTCCTGTGTCCTGTGTTCTGTGTCCTGTGTTCTGTGTCCTGTGTTCTGTGT
>CAZJJT010000803.1:262-2062 GCA_964546395.1 uncultured Fibrobacterota bacterium | reverse complement strand
TGGGCCTGTTCTATACGGTCAAGGGGACCGAGCTGTTCACCGACTGGCTGGTCTGGCGCGCTGACAGGGCGGTAGAAAATGTGTAGACACCGTGACACGCGCTGGCTCGCAGTCTGGTTGGGTGGGGTGGCTGCGCTGGGCCTGTGGGACGTGTTGTTCCTGAACCGGCCCGCACTGCTGAGCGTGATGAGCGGGTTCGCCAATACGATGGTGATCGCACTGCTGGTGGTGGTGTTCACGCTGGCACTCGGCTGGGTCACCACGCTTGCGCTGAACCGGTTCGAGTCGGGGGCGGGCAAGGCGGTGTACCTGCCGCTGACATTCGTGCTGAACCTGGTCCGCTCGATTCCGCAGATAGTGGGAGTGCTGTTCGCCTATGTCGCGGTGAGTGCCCTCGCTGTCCGGGGCCTGCTCCCCGGCCGGCTGGCGGTGTTCCCGGCGCTGGCATTCTGCATGAGCGTGTTCGTGTTCCTGGAGTTGGTGGACCTGATGCGGGAGCGGATCGCGCACTACAAGGGCCTCGACTTCTACAATGCCATGCGCGTGTGCGGCATCTCGGAGTGGCGCATCGTGAATATCGATATTCTCTGGAAGAACAGCCGCATCCACGTGTTCAACAAGCTGATCTCGGTGTTCGGCATTGCCGTGTTCCTCCAGTGCAGCGTCGATTTCATCATCTCGGTGGGGCTCTCGACCGATGTCAGTGCCGTGAGCCTTCCCGCAACCCTCGGCAGCCTGCTCGCGAAGGTCGACAGCAAGCAGGATATCCTGGCGATCGGGTACACGCTCACCCACCCGGGCTACCTCGGCAACCTGCTCCTGCAGCACCTGCAGGGCATTTCGGTGGCGTTCCTGATCGTGTTCACGCTGCTCTCCACCTACCATATCGCCAACGGCTACGCTGAGAGGCACCGCCTGTGAGCACCTACTCGGTGAACATCGCGACTGAATCGCGGCCGCTCGTGGTGGTGAACTCGTTCCCGGTGGAGCCCGGCTGTATCACATTCCTCTTCGGCGAGTCGGGAATCGGCAAATCGGTTGTCTGCAAGGCAGTGTACGGACTGCTTAACCCCGAGGAGCTGACTGTCACGGTGAACGGGCGGTCGTACCGCAAGCACCTCCGGGACAGCACGACGGTATCGGTACAGAACAACAGCTTCTTCGTGTTCCAGGAACCCTCATCGCATCTGAACCCCCTGATGAAAATCGGGGAACAGCTCTCGGAAGGCGACTTGGAGGGGGAAGCCGGGCAGAGAGACGTGCTGGCGCGGCTGTGGCAGGACGCAACCGATGATATCCGCGAAATACTCGGCGTGTATCCCAAGCCCTACCGCCCGAGCGGCGGCGAGAAACAGCGTGTCCTGCTGGCGATGGCGTTCAAGAAGATCAACCTGCTGCCGGCGACAGCCCCGGCGGCGGAGAAGACGCTGTTTGTGTTTGACGAGCCGACGGGGAGTCTTGACAACAACTACCGCAACCTGTTCCTCTCGCTGCTCATCGAGAAGTTCTCCGCACGGCCCTTCACCGCAATTGTCATCACCCACGACTATTCGATCATCAGCGAGATCTACGCACACCACCAGCAGGTTCTCGACCGCATCAGGTTCCGTGAATTCGAGCGTGTCGCCGACACAGAGGTCAGTGTTCGCGACTTCTCGGCCCGTGAGTACCTCGACGGCATCGTCCTCGAACAGGTCGCCGGCGGCGTCGACGGCGCGGGCATCGGGTACGACGAACAGCAGGGCTGGAAGATCGACCCGGCCGCGGCCGACGAGACGACCCGCGCCGCCTTCCGCGCGA
>CAZJJT010000803.1:0-252 GCA_964546395.1 uncultured Fibrobacterota bacterium | reverse complement strand
CCCCCTGCCGACACGGCCCCGACTGAGCCGGTGCTTGTGTTCGAGCCACGTTTCCGGGTGTTCGGCCGCTCGCTGACCATCTACCGCGACCCCGCCCACGCCCAGGCATCGCCGCTGAGTGTCCGTCGCGGCGAGATGGTGTACGTGAAAGCACCCAGCGGCGTGGGTAAGACCACGCTGGCCAAGGTGATCCTCGGGTTGTACCGCGCCGAGGAGTTCGCCATGAACCTTGCGGGGAGTGCCTACACCGAC
>CAZJJT010000802.1:0-2062 GCA_964546395.1 uncultured Fibrobacterota bacterium | reverse complement strand
TCAGGCCCTGAAACGGCTGCACGTCAGCCATTTTCTCTGAAAGTGCCCCCTGTTCAGGGGGTTCCAGGCAGTGCAAGAGCGAATTCGGGCACTGCAGGTGTTCCCGCGAGCACTGCAGGGGCCCCATCGGGGCTGCAAGTGTACATTTGGCCCCCCCCTTGCCCTCAACACCAACCATATTGTATAGTTATACAAAATACGCGCGAGTAAATTGCACAAGTAAGCAATATAGTAGGATTGTCATGCACGATAGGTACTTAGAAGGGCACATTCAGCGGGATCTGGACCGCAAGATGGTGTTCCTGGGTGGTCCACGCCAGGTCGGCAAGACCACGCTGGCACGGTCACTTCTGGGTCAGGATGGTCAGGGCGGCTACCTGAACTGGGATGTCGCCGAGCACCGTGAACGCATCCTGCGCCGCGAACTGCCTCGGACACCGACGCTGGTACTCGATGAGATCCACAAACACAGGCCCTGGCGCAGCTATGTGAAAGGGTTGTTCGATGATCCCGGACACAACACCCGCATCATGGTGACCGGCAGCGCCCGCCTCGACTACTACCGTCACGGTGGCGATTCTCTGCAGGGCCGGTATCACTACTGGCGACTGCACCCATTCAGCGTGGCAGAGCTGCGAATCAGCACGGCCGCCGATTTCGGCCAGCTCCTGACTCTCGGGGGGTTCCCCGAGCCGTTCCTCGGGGGCACCGAGGTCGATGCGCGGCGGTGGTCGAGGGAATACCGCACCCGTCTGCTGCAGGAGGATATCCTTGGTGTTGAGCAGATCCGCGATATCGGCACCCTCGAGCTGCTGGTGCTGCGCTTGCCCGAACTGGTCGGCTCGCCACTGTCAATCAACGCCTTGCGCGAAGACCTCCAGGTGAACTTCCGTACCGTCGCCCGGTGGCTCGACTCGCTCGAGCGGATGTACGCGGTGTTCCGTGTCGCACCCTTCGGTGCACCCAGGTTGCGTGCAGTCAAGAAGGAGCAGAAACACTACCACTTCGACTGGCAGCTGGTGGCAGATCCCGGAGCACGGTTCGAAAACCTTGTCGCCTCCCACCTGCTGAAGTGGATTCATTTCCTGCAGGACTCCGAAGGCAGGGACATCGAACTGCGCTATTTCAGGGATGTCGACCGGCGCGAAGTCGACTTCGTGGTCACCGAGAACCGGGCGCCGATTCTCTTTGTCGAAACGAAGCTTTCGGAGCGAACCCCCGATCGCTCTCTGAGCTATCTCTCCGAAAGGTTCCCCGACGTTCGTGCTGTACAGCTTCACGCCACCGAGATCCCCGCGTTCCGCACCCCTGCCGGTATCACGGTCATGCCGGCCTGGGAGTTTCTGGCAGAATTGGTGTAGCATTCTGACGTGAGACATTCTGTGTCCTGCCTCCTATCTCCTATATTCTGCTTCAATGCGCCTCGCCATCATAACGACCATCCCGGCCACGATCCACTATTTCATGGCCGAACCTCTCGCGCTGCTCAAAGCGCAGGGCCACACGGTGTTTCTGCTGTGCGGTGATGACCGCTGGGTGACACCGAAACAGCTGTGGGACCGCTTCGACCTTCCCGTACACGTGGTGTCGCTGAAAAGAAGTATCGCGCCCCTGAGCGATCTCCGCGCACTCGTTGACCTGCGGCGCAAGCTTCGCAAACTCCACCTTGACATCGTTCACTACAGTACCCCGAAAGCATCACTGCTCGGCGCGCTCGCCGCGTGGAGCGCCGGTGTGCCGCGCCGGGTGTACACCAACCGGGGGCTTCTTGCGGCGGATTCTCCCGGGTGGAACGGTGCGGTGTGGCGCGCCGTGGAGCGGCTGATCTGCCGCCTGTCGCACGTGGTGACCAGCAACAGTGTCTCGAACCGCGCGTTCATGGTGGAGAACGACATCTGCCCGCCCGACAAGGTGCGGGTGATTGGGGCAGGGAGCAGTCACGGGGTGGATGCGCGGGGGAGGTTTGACCCTGAGAGAGTGACCTCACCCCCGGTCCCCTCTTCCTCGCGTGATGCTCGGGAGAGGGGCGGCAGCGTCATCCCCGAGTACGGCAACGGCGAGG
>CAZJJT010000801.1:0-2064 GCA_964546395.1 uncultured Fibrobacterota bacterium | reverse complement strand
GGGCAAGCGGATGAGGGGAGCGGTCGACCCGGACACCGTGGCGGGGGCAGACCCGGAAGGGCGACTGGAGGCGCGGGCGGTGGTACGGATGCTGGTGCAGACGCAGAGTAAGGCGGTACAGCAGGCCGTGTACTTCACGTACGTGGAAGGGCTCGACCAGAAAGAGATTCAGCGCGTGACCGGACAGTCGCCGGCGACCGTGCGAAGGAACCTGGGGCGGTTCAGGAGACATGTGGAGAAGTGGAAGGCACGGCAGCAGCAGAACACGGAAGACACGGAGGTGGCGGATGGACACGGATAGAGCAGATACGGGGAGAGCGTCCCAGTGCATGTCCGTTCGGGTCCGCTTGACCTGCGGATTCTGTGTTGCGCATCTCGATGCCTGCAGCAGGCTGGGGCAGTGGTGATGAGTACCGGACACGACATCGACTCCATTCAGCTGACTGCGTGGTTCTGCGGCGAGGGTAGCCCGGAGGAGCGCGAACGTGTGTCGGCGCATGTGCAGAACTGCGTGGCCTGCCGACGGCGCGTGGAACGACTCGAGGCAGACAAGGCGGCATTCCTGCAGGCAATGCCGTTTGGCGAGAGCGTAGCGCGCAGCGTGGCAGGCGGCGCGGGGTGGCTCAGGCCGCTCTACGCTGTTGCGGCACTGCTGGTGGTAGCGGTGAGTGTGGGAGTTGTGTACCGCCAGGGGAGCGCCCCCGAAGGGTTCCGGAGCAAGGGCGGCCAACCCTCGGTGGCGATGTATGTCCGCAGCGCGCAGGGAGAGCCGGAGGTGCGCGGCAGCGGAGTGTACTTCCCCGGCGAGCGGGTGCAATTGACGTACTCGGTTGGCGAAGAGCAGTACTTCGCGCTGCTCGGGATCGATGAGGGCGGCACGATTTCGACCTATTTCCCCGCGGAGGGGGATTCGGCGATGCTGCTGGTACCCGGCCGTGACGTGCCGCTGCCCAGGAGTATCGAGTTGGACGAGTATCTCGGCCGGGAGTGCTACCTTGCCGTGTTTGCGGCGGAGCCGTTCACGGTTGAGAGCATGAGGATGAGTCTGCGGGAGCAGTTCGAAACGGCCGGCGGGCTGGAGGAGCTGGCATTCGGGCTGCCGGGCGCACAGGTGCACGCGATCCGGATTGTCAAGCGGGGGAGGGAGCGATGAGAGTGCTCCTGCGATGTGCTCTTCTTCTCGCGCTGGCGGCCGGGAACGTCCGGGCGGCACGGTTTGCGCTCCTGGTGGGAAACAGCGCCGGACAGAACCAGGACCAGCAGCTGAAATACGTCGCGAGCGATCTCGAGCGGGTACGTACGGTGCTTACCGGGTTGTGCGGGTTCGCTCCGGAAGCGGTGGTGAGTGTGCACAACGGGACCGTCCAGGATGTGTGGCGGCACCTGGGGGAGCTGGGGTCGAGACTGGCGGACGCGGGTGAGGATCCGCTGTTCCTGTTCTACTACACGGGGCATGCGGATGCCGAGGCGCTCCGGATGGGGCGCGAGCGGCTGGACCTGCAGGCGTTACGCGATTCGCTTTCACGCCTTCCGGCGCGTATCCGCGTGGCGCTGTTCGACGCGTGCCAGAGCGGGAGTTTCACGCGGTTGAAAGGCGGGACACTGGCTGAGCCGTTCCTGTTTGCGAGTGACACGAAAGTGGAAGGGTTCGTGGCGCTGAGCTCCAGTTCGGTCAACGAGAGCGCACAGGAGTCGGACGCGATCCGCGGCTCGGTGTTCACGTTCCACTTTGTTAATGCACTGCGCGGCAGCGCAGACGCTTCGGGCGACAGGCGCGTGACGCTTAACGAGGCGTACCAGTACTCATACAACCGGACCGTGGCTGCCACGATGCATTCGGGGGGCGGGGTGCAGCACCCCTCGTACCGCTTCGAGCTGAAAGGCGAGGGCGATATCGTGCTGGCCGACCTGAACGTGCACACGAGCGGCATCGCGCTGGGGACCGATGTCGAGGGTGCCGTGATCGTGGTGGATGAAGCGCGGACGGTGGTGGCGGACCTGGAGAAGAAGGCGGGGTCGACCGTGGTGGTGGCGCTGGGGCCGGGAAGCTACGAGGTCACCAAC
>CAZJJT010000800.1:0-2066 GCA_964546395.1 uncultured Fibrobacterota bacterium | reverse complement strand
CGGCACCGACCCCTTCGCGGTCGGGCTGTTGGCAGCGATGAGAGCCGTACCATCTGGTGCGAACGCAACAGTGGGGTCGCTGACTGCTCCCATGTCATACTCGGCGTGTAGCTGCCATGTGGCCCCTTCGTCCTTGCTCACCGCTATCTGCAGCTTCGCCTGTTCGGCATAGCCCCACGAACCCTCCACCGAGTCTCCCTGTTTGACGATGATCCCCTGCACCACCACGAGTACGCCTCCCGGAGAACGTGCTACAGCCAGTCGGCGTGGGAACTCCCGGGTTCGCAACTGCTCTATCTCGACGGGGACACTCCACGTCTCTCCCCCATCGTCGCTGTGCCTGATCTTGACGACCTTGAGCGGCTCATCATCGTAGGTGTTTTCCTTCCACACCACGTACAGTCGACTGCCAGTGTACGCGCCACAGGCGTCAAGGACCCCGTGACCGTGTTGTGGCACCGGTGGAGTGAACCACTCCCACTGCTTCCCGTCACGTGTGCGTAGCAACTCAACCGAATCCCCAAGGAAATGGGTCTCACACCAGTGTGCATACGTCAGGTACAGAACCGTTCCGCCAGCACACAATCCTGCTCGCCCTGTATCGCCTAGCATAATGCGCGTCACATCCCACTGCTCGAGGTCCTTCGACACGAACAACCGGTATCCCTCGTGGTAGGAATGAGCCAGCACGCAGAGCTTCTCCCCCCACACGCATGCAACCGGCAGACACTGAGACCCCTCGGGGATACCAAGGCGACGAGGCTCCGACCACTGCATGCCGTCAGGGCTTGTCGCAAGCATGAACCAATATGGCCCATCCCATTTCTCGCCCCGCTTTCCATCCTGCCATACCATAACCCACTGGTCCTCGAACCAGGCCAACGCCGGCCACGATGTGCGTGTGGCACAGCGTTCCTCCACCGCCTTGTGGAATTCCGGTGGCAACGCATTCTCTTTGAGTGTATTCTCCACCATACCGATCATCCTCTCTTTCAGGTTCTGTCGCGCATCATGCAGCCGCTTCTTCACGGTCGACACGGGTACCTCCAGGAAATCCGACACCTCCTGCTCAGAGTACCCATTCATATAGAAGAGCGTGACTGCCGTGCGTTGCTTCTCGGAGAGCGTGGCGATTGCCTCGAGCACCTTCACGCGCAACTCCCGCCTTTCGGCATCGCTCGCAGGACTGCCCTTCCCTGCCGTACGCAACTCGTCTATCGGCACCACTTTCAGCCCTTTCCTGCGGAACCTGCGGTCGCAGTGCTTGTAGACGATCTTGCGCAACCACGCAGGGAATGCCACTGGTTCGCGCAGATCGCCCAGGCGTTGGAACGCTTCCACGAACGCGTCCTGTGTGGCATCCTCCGCCGTTGCGTAGTCACCCAGCACCGACAGTGCATACCCGTAGGCCATGTCCTGGAAGTCGCGCACCAGTCGCCCAAATGCTGCAATGTCGCCCGCCTGTGCCCGCTGCACCAACTCGGCAAATGCCGCCACCGCCCCTCCTTGTGCCCGGTCCGGACCGTCACGATAGATAGAGACCCAGCCAATGCCGATCAAGTTACGTCGCGGGTACCTGCCTTGCGCCAGAGCAGCACCATGCACGCAGTGCCTTTCCTATCGACAGGGCAACGCAGCTCGAGCATGAGCCCACAGCTGCGGGCCGTTGCTTCGAGTTGCTCGGACTGGTCGGCAGCGCAGAATACCGATGCCAAGCAGCCGGGCCTGAGTACCCGATGGATATCCGTCACCGCTCTGGCGACCATTGGCAGCGCATCGGGGTGATAAGGCGGCTCCGTCGCAACTGCACCGATTGTGGTGTCGGCAAAGGGCAGGTGCGCAGAGTCCGTCTGACAGTGGAGGAGCGCAAGCTGGCGCAGCCCTGGATTCAGCATCGGATCGGTGTCACAGGTCACAACCGCGCACCCCCTTCGGGCGGCCCGAACGGCAATGCCACCCGCGCCCGCGAACGGATCGAGGAGCAACCCAGTACCGGGCCGTGCCAGATTGACCAGCATGCGAGCGTCACATGCCGGCAGAGCGCGGCGGTTGAGAGCGTCTCCCCC
>CAZJJT010000799.1:0-2067 GCA_964546395.1 uncultured Fibrobacterota bacterium | reverse complement strand
ATCAGGGCTGTGCCACACCGTCAGCGTGATCTTCGTCACACCCCGGGGCCGGGCCGGCCAAGCACGAAGCGCCACACGAGCAGCCACACGAGGATTGCCCCCGCGCTGACGCCGAGCACCAGCAGACCTCCGGCCCGTGCCACGAGGATCACGGCGGCCGACGTCCACAGCCCCCCGCCCATGAACGGCTCGTGCAGCAGCTGCTTGTAGCCGAACGCAGAGGTGGCATTCGTCTTCGCCTCCGGGTCCACGGCGCGCAGGAGCAGCAGTCCGGTGGCCGTCACCCCGGTCGACTGACCCATCTCAGCTATCGCCCGCTCGAACCAGCTGTCCGGCAGCATCCGCCGCGCCAGCCACATCACGCAGAACACGTTCCACGCGATCCCGCCCGCGGCAATCACCACCAGCGGTACGATGCCCGCCAGGATAACGTCGAGCCGAATCGTGCTGATCGCCGCAACCACCAGGAAGTCGAGGGCCGTGCCCCCCAGCCGCTGCATGAGCCCCCGGTCGATCAGCGCATGCTTCACCCATCGCCCCACAAGCAGCTGCACCACCAACCCGCCCAACATGCACAGCGGGAACAGCGGAAACCCGCGGAAGATGCCCAGTGAGGCCAGCGGCGCAATCCGTGACTCTACGAACACCAGCAGGTTCTTGCACCCGTATCCTAACAGTACCGCTACACCGATAACCGCAAGGTGGAGCGCGAGGCTTTCCACCGAGTCGGGTGACGTCGTCTGGCGGCCGGCAATGGGCTGGTTGTCGGCAGGATACAGTCCGGCCTGCTCCTCCGGGGTGAGCGATGCCAGGGGCCGAAGCCCGGTCACGTGGCCACGGCGGGCGGCCCAGTTGATGAGAGCAAAGCCCACGACCACGGCCGAGACGATGCCGATTGTGGCGGAAGTCAGGCCGTAGTCCCCGCCCTCGGGCCACCCCAGCTCGGCAAACACGGGCCTCAACCCGCCCGCGGTGCCATGCCCGCCCTCAAACCCCACGGGCACGATAACCCCGAACAGCTCGGGCACCCCGAACAGCGGTCCGAGCACCACCAGCACAAGACCGATGCCGACCACGTACTGACCCCACGCCACGATTTGGCCATAGGCCAGCTGGGGAGCCGACCGGCGCCATATCTCGGCCAGCGGCGGGATCTTCACGCCCAGGAACAGTGCCGCAAACACGACATTGATAAGCAGGCCCGGCAGCGCCGACCATCCCGCAGTCCAACCCGGGTCCAGTGTGTCCCCCGCCGTAGACAGCACAACCAGGCCCACCACCCCACCCACCACCGCGGTCGGCAGGTACAGCCGTCGCACGAACGGCACAGCAACGCGAAGCGTCTTCCCAAGCACCAGGAGCAGACACAACCCACAGAACGACATCACTGCGTGCACGACGGTTCGCTCCCTGTATGCGGGACATGCAGCTCAGCATGGGAAAATAGCAATGTTGCCGCGCCGGGGAAAGCGCGTGACATCATCGTCTCGCGTCTGTATACTCTAGCGTGGGTCGGGGAGACGGAACCCGGGCTGCCGACGGAGGGAAGACATGAGCCATGCTGCTTTCGTTCTGAGCACCGTACTCGCGGTGTCGCAGTACGTCCGTGACCAGCCGCTGTTCACGGTACAGCTTGACAGAAACGAGTCATCGGTGCGCTCCTGCGCGCAGGCCGGCTCACTGGCCGGACCGGTGGTGATGGCAGGGATGAGCCTGCTGCTGTACAACGGCCGGGGCTACCTGCTGTACGACACCGCCGGGACAGTCCTCGACTCGTTCAGCACTGCCGACAAGGGTCCGGGGATGAAGGTGGCATTCCCGTTCGACAGCGTGACCGTGCTCTGCTACGGGCCGCCCACGGCGCCCAACCGCGCCGTGAATGTCTACCGCAAGCGGCTTCTTTCTCCGGCCCTCGATGAAGTCACGAACGAGGAGCACGGGTGGCTGGGGGCGCTGCATATCGGCCGGTTCGTGAACATCGTCTGCAACGCACTGGTCGAGTCGACGCCCACGCAGCTCACCCTCTCTCCTGGCTTGGTCGGCTACACCGCGCTCGGGGGAGGCGAA
>CAZJJT010000798.1:0-2077 GCA_964546395.1 uncultured Fibrobacterota bacterium | reverse complement strand
CCCTGGGCGTGTCCGTAGGTGTCGTTGAACGCCTTGAAGTAGTCGATGTCTGCCATGGCGACCGAGTAGTTCCTCCCGAGCCGGTACATCCGTTCGTTGAGTGCCCTGCGGTTGAGTACACCGGTGAGGTCGTCCACGTACGCTTTCTCCCAGTACGTCCGGTATACGGCGTAGGCCAGAAGGGCGGCGCATGCGGTGTACGACACGGCGGCAGCATCGACCCACCCGCCGGCACACAGTGCCCGGAGGTGGCGGTTCATGCCGACGAGGAGCGGCAGGAAGGCCCCCGCGCTCGCGTACGCGAAGTACCGTACGCCTGGCCGAGGAACGATGACCATGGTGGCTGCGGCGGCGAGTGCCGCGACTGCGGCAGTGAAGGGGAGTTGCCACCAGGAGTCGCACGTTCCGGGGCGGTACAGCAGCACCCGCACAACGCTGTCCGGTCCTGACGAGACCAGCCAGAGAACGAGTGCGGTGGGGCCAATGCTGCACAGTGCATACAGGGCCCCGTAGAGCCCCGCCACACGGCCCTGCGGCACCGAAAGCACACACAGCGACGTGAGCGGCAGCGAAAGAGCAAGTGCCGCTCCCAGTTCGACGGGCGAGACCCCCATGACGCCTTCACTGGGCCAGGTGCGCAGCATGGCGTACACGGCAGTCCACAGGAGGCAGAGGAACAGCAGGCGAACCTGGTTGAGGCGCAGTGCAAGCAGCCCGGCGGCCGGGAAGGCAAGGTAGGGGAGTCGCTCGAGGATCCAAACGACGTGTTCGCGGTCGTGGAAGTTACCCACAACTCCCTCGAGCACCACCGCGACCGCAGCCAGAAGCGCTAGCGCGGCGCAGACGAAGAGGAAGTGCAGGGTCCGTGGAGGCAAGCGCATCTGGAGTCCTTCAGGTTGACGTCTGCGCAGCCACCGTAAACTACGTCCGCGCATTGCTGACAGGGGAGTGTCGCGTCAGCCTTTCCCATTGTCAGCACGACTGATAGATTGTATACTTACGACATTGGACTGGCAAGGGCGACTGCGGGGATCCCGCGGAGGAGGGCAGGATGGGCAAGACAAGGCGGCGTGTATACCTGATTGACAAGCGCCTTCAGTTGCGGTTCACGGGCCTCGTGGTTGCGCTGGTAGTCATCTACTCGCTTTTTCTCGGTGGGGCCACGTTCATTAACTACCGGATCTCCTCGATTGTGTTCGACAACACGTCGCTGTACGACCCGGTCATCGAGGAAAGCATCAAGGCCGAAGGGCGCAAGACAGTCTTTGTCACGACCACGTTCCTGGTCATCAACGGGATCGTGGTTGGTCTGGCGCTGGTGCTGCTGACGCACAAGGTAGCCGGCCCGTTGTACCGGATACGACAGCATTTCGGTTCGATACGGGACGGCAAGATCCCGCAGCGACTCACGTTGCGCAAGGGGGACGAGCTTTCGCATGTCGCGGAGAGTTTCAACGAAATGACCCAGGTACTGCGGGCCCAGACGCAGAAGGACGCGGACGTCCTGAATGCCGCGGCAAGCGACCTGAAGTCCATTGCGGAGAAGCTCAAGGCGGTTGGGCAATGCGCTGAAGCTGCTGAGCAGGCACTGGCAACTTCGGAGCGCATTGCGGCACTTGCGCAGTCTCGCCTCGACATGCTGGGACCGGCCTGACCGAACTGCCCGAGGCCGGATTTGAACCGGCACGACCCATTCGGGTCAGGGGATTTTAAGTCCCCAATGTCTGCCATTCCATCACTCGGGCACGTGATCCTAAGATACTCGATAGGCGGGCTCTACTCGAGGAACTCCAGCCCTTCCGGCAGCTTCTTCGCACGGTTCAGGGCGCGGCAGCGCACGTAGGTGTCCCAGTCCCTGCTCAGGTCATAGCTGCGGGACTTCTTGACGCGTTTCATCGCCACGACCTTGATGTGCGGCAGGCAGTGCACTTTGCACCCGTGGCACCAGGCGCGGTGACTCAGGTCTCCGTCGGCGCAGTAGAACGAGTACGCATTGTTGTACAGGCCGACGCGTCGGAACACGTCCTTGCGGTAGATGCCGTAGTTCATCACGATTTCCCCGGTGCCGTCCGAGCCG
>CAZJJT010000797.1:0-2081 GCA_964546395.1 uncultured Fibrobacterota bacterium | reverse complement strand
ACCAGCCCGCCACCGTCAATCACGATATCGGGGTCTTCATCGTTGAACACCTTTGCCGGGCGGTCGAGGGTAATCATGAACGGATCGGAACCGCCGTTGAACACGATGGTGCCGCCCTGCGCCACTGCCGCGATGAACGCATCAGGCGTGCAGCTCTCGGGCGTGCCGGTGCCGATGATGTGGTCAGGGGTGGACACGTCCACCAGGTCCGCCTCCGGCGGCACCGGATACGTACCGTTGGGGTTGCCCGCCGGCGGACCGTCCTGCGGATTGGTCAGCGGGTTCACCGGAACGTAGACGTACGCCCCTTCCTCCTGGCACCCTGCCACCACGCACAGCACCAGTGCGACAACAGCGCAACACACCGGATCGGTCAGTTTCATCGTGTCCCCCCATGATCTACATATGAGATGCACCCACCAGGCTGGGCTGTCCAGCCAACACCTGTACAGTAGCACCTGCGGGACCGCTCCGCACGCGAAAATGGTACGCGCGTAGTCTCAGGTCAATCCATGACATCTCAGCGTCACCGCAGCCCATTGTTGCCACTCACCAGGTACATGTAGTTTTGTATGCTTGCGGGCTCTGACGGCTGGCGCAGAGCAGCAGTACCAGGGAGGACATTGTGCACAAGCGTTTCAGAGCGGCAGCATGTGCTGCCACGGCGGTGGTGTCGACCGTGTTGATATCGTGCAGCGGCCTCAATATCGATGCCGGGTTCACGCGCGCCCTCGAACACCTTCCGGGCCGCAGGCCCGGGCTCGCCGTACTCGTGGGGACACAGCACACTGCGGACCCTGTCTACCTGCACCAGCGGCTGGGCTATGTCGTGAAGGTACTCGAGCCGGATGGCACCCGGATGCTCCGCACCCGCGCGGCCGTGGCCGCCCAGCAGGTCTACGGCCCCGTGTCGGTGTCACTGCTCGGCGATGGGGAAGTGCTCCCCCTGGTCTCCAACACGGTGAACCTGCTGGTACTCGACAACTACGAGCAGCGCGTCGCCGAGGGGCTGTCATTTGCCGAACTGGTCCGCGTGACTGCGCCCTACGGACACATCGTGCTGCGTGGTGCCGGCAGTGGCGTGGTGGTTGACAGCGGTACGGTGGAGACACTCGCGCTCGCCGGGGCAAGCGGTGACATGCGCTACTACCGCAAACGCTACCCGGCGGCGATGGATGAGTGGAAGCAGTTCAGACACGATGCGGCCCTGTCGAGCACTTCGCAGGACATGGTCATGGGCCCGGCAGCGGGCGTGCAGTGGATAGACGGTGCGCTCTGGACCGGCGGAGCGCGTCGCACGGTGATGATCCTCTCGGCGGGGGGACGCACCTACTACCTGTTTGCGCCCTGGCGCTACGAGGCCCCGGTCGACACGATGTGGCAAGGGTTTCACGTTGAGGCACGCGATGCGTTCAACGGGATACTGCTGTGGCAGCGGCGGGTGGCGGATGCCACTGAGCTGGAGCGGCCGATCGCCGCCGAGGGCGACCGCCTCTTCGTCAACCTCGGCAAGGAGCGGCGGGTGGCAGCACTCGACGGCGCCACGGGGGAAGTGGTGAGAGAATACGACGCCGCCGGCGACATCGCGCTCCACGACAGCCTCCTCGTGGTGTCAGCGACGCGCGCCGCATGGAGAGTAATTGACCCGGAAACCGGCGCCCTCGTGCGCACCATCGCGTCCGGCGACACAGCCCCGGTGCTGGAGGAACCACGCCTGTTCGGCTCCTCCTACAACTACCCGGCGATTCTGCTGGACGGGACTGATGCGTACACGCTGCACCGCGCCGGCGCTTCCCGCAGCATACGGAAAGCGGATTTCCACACCGGCAAGGCCATCTGGGAAACACCGCGCCGGCCCAACGAAGTGCTGCATGAGGTGCTGGAGGACCGGCTGTTCACACTCGAGATCCTCGACCCTCGGGCCGACCGCGGGGGCAACCTCCATGCCTACGATGCTGCCACCGGCACGCACCTGTGGCAGTACAAGTACATGCGCAAGAAATCGAGCGCCGGCTTCTTCGTGGCGGTGTTCAAGTGGGGCGATACCGCGTGGACCTATGACGAGGTCCCGCAGGGAGCCG
>CAZJJT010000796.1:0-2084 GCA_964546395.1 uncultured Fibrobacterota bacterium | reverse complement strand
AACCGAATTCCAGGGCCAGGTAAGGTTGTTGGGTGCGCCGCACCAGCTCATGGATGACATAAGGGTGAGTCCGTAGGCAGCGGCCGAATCCGCCACCTGCGCCAGGTAGTCGTCGGAGGCCGGCCTTTCGTCGAAGTCAAGCGTGATGAACCGCAGGTACTTGCGTGCCGCCGAATCGTGCACCACCGCGGAAATGCGCTCGAGGAGGGCGGCACGATGTGCCGGGTTCGACAGCCGGAATCCCTCGCCGAAGCCAATGGCTGGACGCATGCCGCGCTCTTCGAGGTACGACCCCAGCGTTTGGAGCAGGTCGCACAGCCGCTGAGGGGTGATGATGTTGCCGGAGTTGTCGGTCACCCGCTGCGCGATGGACAGCGGGTCAATGAAGGTTACGTCTACACCGGTGTTGTCTTTGTAGAGTTTGCACTGTACATACAGGTTCTCGGCATACTCGGCATACGACGACGGGTCGATGAGCGACGTGTTCGGTTCGTCGGTCAGGAGCCAGGCCGGGACCCACCGGTTGCTGGCACCGCACTTGATCCCAAGCGAGAATGGGGTGACATTGTCCCCCGCATCGAGCAATGAGTCCGAGATGCGTTTGCATTCACGGATAAAGGGGTAGAAGGTCGACATGGCCATGCCACCCCGGCTGCCCGTTCCCCAGATCTGATCATCGATCCGGCTGAAATCAGTAACATAGGGATCGTCGTTGTCATTGGTCTCTTCCACCACCCACTTGACACACATCGTGTAGTTGTGTGAGCGCAGATCAACAATGAGGTCATGTTCGTCCGGCGTCATCAGCGAGTGATACATGTTCACCTCGCTCCATGTCGCCAGGTTGTTCACCACCTGCCGTCGAGTGTTTACGTCGAAGGATACGATGTCCTGGGCGATGGATGTACTGATTGCCATGAATGCCAGGAGGAGTGTGACAGTGCTGCGAGTGCAGAAGTGGTGCTCCATGCGCTAGCTCCTTCCGTGCGGGTGGTGACCTGCACCCGGTAAGGTAGCGTGTACCAGCACGGGGAGCGCTGGCAAAACATGCATGGCATGCACATATTGATATATTGATATGTTTATTGTCTATCAGTGGCGCACGGGAGCAGTGGATTCGCGCTCGACGACATAGCCCTCGATAGCGGTCCGGCCGTCTCTCACTCGTGGCGCCGCATGCAGGACATGTGACATGAGCGCCCGTACTGCCGCACACCCATTGAAATTGAAGCTGGTCAGGCGCTCCTCTGCTGCCGGAAGCCAGTCATCGAAGCCCACGATGGACACGCGGTCCGGGACAGCCACACCGGCACGGCCGAGGTACCCTGCGGCGAGTGAGCTGACCGTGTCGGTGGCGCACACCCATGCGGAGATGTCAGGCACCACCAACGCTCTCCGGAAAAGCGTCTCTGAAGCCGCGCCCATGGCCGCTGAGTTGGCCCTGGCACGCAGCTCTTCCGCGGAGAAATCGAACGTGCGCTTCAGCACCTTCGGCAGCGTTCGGTTCATCGTATCAAGGGCCTCGCGAGCTCGTACCAGGACCCTGCTGTCAGGCCCCACAAAACTCACAAACCTCTCAGGCTTCGCCACTATGAACGGGTACACGCGCCGTCCGTCGACACCATCGTACACCGACGACACCCCCGCCAGTCTCTGGTGTGTCCACGATGCGCCGCCATAGGGGGAGATGAACGCGACATGGCGGTGCCCCAGTGAATGCAGGAACTGACCAACTTTCTTGCCTGCCTCGAAGTTGTCGGCCATCGTGACCATTGATACGTCTTTCCTGAGCATGCGGCGCGGCAATGGATCGTCGGTTCCCCGTTCGCCAAGGATTGCAGCCGGCTGCCCAAGCCCAGTTGCCTGTGACACAATGGTAGAAAGCAACGGATCTGCCACAGCTCGCCAGACGACTGTCCCAACCACATTGTACAGCCGGCATGCGGCTGACAGGTCCGCAAACCGCTTCCCTTTCACAAAGAAGAAGTTTGGCTCGGGACTGAACACGGCCACGACCAGTTTCAGACGGTTCCGGTGGCACTCCTCTTCCAGGAACCGCATGTTGGACTGCGACCGGAACGTAT
>CAZJJT010000795.1:0-2090 GCA_964546395.1 uncultured Fibrobacterota bacterium | reverse complement strand
GACCAAGCCAGTCGGCTCTGTCCACGTCGGCATCATCCGGGTAGCCGCCGCACAGCAGGGCCCGCGACAGCCCGGGGGCCACCTCTCGCATCTCCGCGTGTATGCTCTCGCCGAACGAGATCACGATGGCACTGTCCATCAGCCCCAGGTCGTCGAGAATGCCGGTCACCTTCGCACAGACACCGTCCACCTTGATCTCGACTACCGGACGGCAGTTGGTACCCTTGAGCACATCGAGGGCCTCTTCCAGAGTCGGGATCCTCTCTCCGGCGTGCCCGACACCCTTCCATGAACCGGCATCGAAGCCCTTGAGCTCCCGTAGCGACAGGTCACTGACTTCGCCCCGGCCATCGGTGGTACGACGCACATCCCTGTCGTGCATGAGAACCAGGTGGCCATCACGCGAGAGACGAACATCGAACTCACACCCATCCGCCCCCGATACAACGGCCTTGTTGATGGCCGCGAGGGTATTCTCCGGGGCCTCTCCTGAAGCCCCACGATGCGCGATTATCAGGGGTCCCTGTGTCACCTGCAGTACCCGGCGCTAGGAAATGAGCCACTCATCAATGATATCCTCAATCTTGTCGGGCAGCACCCCTGCACAGTGCCCAAGATCCAGCGAGGTGAACCGTGCCCGGATACCGGCACCGTTGCGCACCGCGGCCGAGAACTGCTCCCGCGTGCAGCCGATATCATCCAGGCAATGGGCAGCACCGGCTCGCCTGAGACAGTCCTTCACCCAGGCCGGCTTGCGAAGAACCGGGGAGAGTGTAGCACGCAGCCGGTCCCACGTTCCTTCGCTGCTCAGCGCCGTGCAAGCCTGAGCCATGTTCTCGCAGGCTCCCGTGAACTGAGCGTGCACCGCATCCCGGATACCACCCCAGTACGCATCATCAAACACCAGTGCAGCAGACCCGAACACGGGATTCTCCACCGCCAGAATATGCTGGTAGAGTGCGCTTGCGAATATGGTCGCCACCCCCACTTGTCTACCGTGACGGTCGTGGGGACGGCCATCGAGACTGGATTTCATGTCTATCGTGTGGCTGATCAGGTGCTCCCCGCCAGACGCCGGCACCGACGATCCCTGCAGTGTCATCGCACAGCCGGAAAGAACCAGCGCCTCGAACAGCGCCCGCAGCGCGGCTGGGTCGCATTGCCCCACCGCCTCCGGCCTGTCCACATACGAAGGCTCCAGGGCACTTATCATGCCGGCGATGACATCGGAGTACTCCTCGCCGAACAATGCGCTGCCCACCAGCCAGTCGGCGTTGCTCACAGGCTTCGCGATTACATCACCAAGCCCCGCGGTGGTCAACATGTGCGGCGCGCGTGCAATCACCTGCGGGTCCGCAGCCACGACCAGGGGTGCTCGGCCGAGGAAGAGTCGCTTGACGCCATCGACCGTGCCCGCAACGTTCGCAGAGGCATACCCGTTCATCGAAGCGGCCGTGGCATACACCGCGTACGGCACGCCGGCATCACTGGCCAGCCACTTGGCAAGATCATTCACCACCCCACTGCCCACCGCAACGTACGCATCGGCCTGCGGCACGTGCGCAGCCAGCATCCCCTTCGTCACACCGTCGCACTCAGGGTCGGTGCCGTCCGGGCCGTCAGGGATACGGCACTCGCGCACCTCCCACCCCGAGTGTTTCAGGGCCGCCAGGCATGCCTCTCCCGCCGCGCCGCGGGTACGGTCGTCCGAGAACACCACTACCGAGGTACCCGGAACCGTCTCCATCAGCGTGTCCGACAACTCCTGCGCCGCACTGTCACCGTAGAAGAAGTGCTGAGTGATGGACTTGCTCTGTTCCGCCGCCCGCCTGGCATTCTCCGGCAGCAAGTTCGTGATCTTCACTACAGCACCCCTGACTGTGGGCATCTGGTACGAGAACTGTACAACGAACGGAATATAGCGCTCCTCGTGGCCGATCATGTCGGACAGGGCCCGGCCGTGTTGTTGCCGGCCCCGATTCGCCGGGTTGTGATGACCGAAGACCAATAAGCAACTCCCCTGGGCCCGATTGGCGGACCCAGGGGAGAGCTGCGGAGTCTTCGGGAGGGATGCAGGAGGGTATCCGCGC
>CAZJJT010000794.1:0-2102 GCA_964546395.1 uncultured Fibrobacterota bacterium | reverse complement strand
TGTTGGCCGCGCTCAGCCTGTTGATGGCGGCGTGTGCCACCGACGACTCCCCAGTGGATGCCGGAACCGGGTCGACCACCGAGTCCGGTTCCCTGGCGGGAGTGCTGTACCGTGCCGACACCGAGCAGCCTGCTGTCAACGCAACTGTCACACTGCTCCCGTCCTCACATGTGCCTTCGGCATTCGGCAAGGCGCAGGATATCCTGACAACGCAGACCGATTCCCTCGGCAACTACCGGTTCGAGCATGTTCCCGACGGTGTCTACAACGTGCTGTCGACCGAGTCGACCCTCGTGGCTTGCCACGACTCGGTGTCGCCGGCAGACACGCTCGTGGACTTGGGCAGCGATACGTTGCGCGGGCCGGCGTACCTGAGCGGTGTCGTGGAGCTTGTGGGCGGGCATGACCCCCGGACCACCTTCATCCTGGTTCTGGGCACTCAGTCGGTGACAGCGCCCGCCAGCGACAGCGGCGACTTCACGCTTGGACCGGTCCCGGCCGGGACCTTCCTGGTGCGGTTCATCTCCACGGTCGATCTGTACGGTCTGCTCGACACGACCCTCACGTTCACTGCCGGTGGACACGACACGCTGGCAGACCCGGTGCGGCTGCCGTTCACTGGGTTCCCGAGTGTGACCAACCTGGTTGCCCAGTGGGACTCCACCTCCTGTCTGGCGAACCTGACCTGGGACGCGTTGGACAGCTCCCTGGGTGTGTACGGGTACAACGTGCACCGCGGCACCGTGGGTGGTGGGCTTCTCAGCTCGCCCATCAATAGCGTGGTTCTGACCCAGGCCGGCTACGTTGACTCCACCTGTTCACTGGACTCGTCGTACTACTACGCGGTGAAGGCGGTGGGGACGATGGGCGAGTTGAGCCCCACGTTCTCGAACAGGGACACGGTTGCGTGCTATGGCCTTTGGAGCATGGCAGCCGAGTTTGCCTGGCCAATATCTGCGAGCTTCGACAACTACTCGCCGTTGGCCGTACACGACCACGACCTGTACCTGCTGGGCTACCCAGGTGGGGTACTGGTGTACGACTCGACAGGCACACTGGTACGGCAGTTTGCCGACACCGGGGCGGGCGCGGTTGTGAATGGCGTAGCGGCCAAGGTGTATGACAGCGTCCTCTACGTACTGGATGACCCACTCGACAGCGGGCTGCTCGTGCTGAGAACCTACACGCTCGATGGTGTCAACACGGGGCACGATACGCTTGGTGCTTTCCGTGGCATCGTGTACAACATTGGCGACTTCGCCGTCTCGCCCAGCGGCCTGGTGTACTACAACAATGCGGCCGAGGTGGTCTCAATCGATTCGTCGGGCGTGCGCGACTCAGTCGTCCCGCCCATCGTGCAGTATCTCGCTACCGAGCAGATTGAGGCGTTCGGGACACGGGTACTCATTGCGAGCGGGCTGTGCGACATGGGCTGGACCACGTGTACCATGGAGCTTGCGTTGCTGCACGAGGACCTCACGGTGGACACGATCGCCTCCGGGACCGAGCACTACAACGCCTCGGTCTTTGGTCCGGACGGCAGCATCTACGTGGTGATCAACAACACGACAGTGCTGAGGTATACGCCGGAGCTGGTGCTGACCGCGACCTTCAAGGTCCCCGAGGGTGACTACCGGGACATCGTGGTCGACAGCGACGGATCCTTCTGGCTGTACGCGTACGTTGGCGGTACCGGCGCTGATGTCCTGCGTCTCTTTGTGCCCAGGTAGTGGATGGGTGCCGGCAGGGGCCAGCGGTCGATGGAGAATTGGCTCCCCTACCGGCGCCCCACCATCCATGGTGGAGACTAGCGAGTCGCGAATACGGAATGCGGGCGTGAGGGGGTACGCCGGTGGCCTTGCCGTGGTACAATATGGGAACACACCACCCAAGAGGAGCTTGAGATGAAAAGCGCAGCTGCGGTAGCCATGGCCTTGTTGTGCGTGCCGGCGGGGCACTGCGCAGTGTGCAGCGCGACCTACTACTTCCAGGGCGCGACACAACATGTCACAGCAGTACACCTCACCGGCGTGGAGGCTGTCGTCGGGCACTCGTCCGACAGCATCACCGCGACTGCGACCGGGGTCACAGTACTCGATACG
>CAZJJT010000793.1:0-2106 GCA_964546395.1 uncultured Fibrobacterota bacterium | reverse complement strand
ATGGGCATGAACCTTCCGGGACAGGCGTACTGGGACCCCGGGTTCGCATTCGTTGACCTCATGAAAGGCACCAGCGACTGGAGCCCGGCCGAGCCCGCCGATTTCTTTGACACCAACGGCTATCCGCTCGAAATCACCAACGGCAACCGTCATGAGGTGGCCATGCCGGCGTACAGTGATGCCGGGCGCTACGTACTGCTATATGATGGGGCGGGGACGTTCAGCTACTTCGGAAGCATCTCGCCCGTTTCGGGCGGGAGCAGTCCCGGGCGTGTGTTGCTCAACTATCGAGGCGACGGGAACCTCGCCTTCGTGCGTATCGAGACCTCGCAGCGCGGCAACCACGTACGGAACATGCGGATAGTGCCCGAGAGCCTCGAGAACGGCGACTACACCACCAACCCGTTCCGTCCGAAGTACCTGGAAGCGCTGGAGAATTTCCATTGCCTCCGCATGATGGGTGAGATGTCGATCAACTCGTCGACGGCCAAGTACTGGACCGACCGGGCCACACCCGGCTACTACACCCAGCACTGGTTCGAGGGCTACCATGACCCTGACGACATGGTGCGGAGGGGCAAGGCGCGCGGGACCTGCATAGAGCACCAGATCCAGCTGTGCAATATCCTGAATGCCGATGGCTGGTTCTGTATCCCGCACCAGGTGGACGACGAGTACATCCGGAAGTTTGCGGAGATGGTCCGCGGCTCGCTGCGCCCTGGTCTCAAGGCGTACGTCGAGTACTCGAACGAGCTCTGGAATTTCTACGGTCCCGCATACAACCAATCGCAGTGGGTATCGCGCAATGCGCCCGGTGCCGCAGACTCCATCCGGCAGGCGCTGGAGGCCCTCGGACCGTCCGAACACCCGTCGGCGTGGGTACAGAAGGACGCATGGATGCAGAAGCGCGTGTTCGATATCTGGCGTTCGGTGTTCTCGGGCGCGCACCGTGAACGGCTCGTGTGTGTCGGCGCCGGCCAGCTGTGCTGCCTTGGCGGCGTGATCGACTGGCTTATGGACCATGGCGGGTGCGACGCGGTTGCCGGTGCGCCCTATCCGCGCGATATCAACGAGTACCGCAGCGGCGACTGCCTTCGCGGCATAGAGCTCGGCGGCTCGTTGTACGAGAAGTACGGCGTGCCGTATGTGTGCTACGAGGGAGGGTTGGAGATGGACGCTGACGGGGAGGCGTACGCGCGCAGTCAGGCCGTGTACGACCTGTATATGGAGATGTTCGGCGATCTGGTGGGCAACCACGGTGCGTTGTTCATGGCCCTGTCGTTTGTGGGTCAGCCGCACCGTTTTGGCCATCTGGATTCGCTCGGCCAGGCGGCCCTGCCCCGCGAGCAGTGGCCCATGAAATGGCGGGCCCTCATGGATGCGAACGCGGAGAAGGTGCCGCTGGGAATGCTGCGTCCCTGCGTGGAGCCTGTCAGTGTCGCTGCGCAGGCGCATGTGCTGACAGGTGCACTCGTGACTCTCAGCGGACGCACCCGCAGGGCCTCGCGCAGCCGGCCGTGGACTGCCGTGCATCCACGAATGCCCGGATGCTACATTCTAAATGGCGCACGCGTCGTCGTTCCGGATCGCCACTGAGTCTGCGGGGACCTCCAGCGAGGGAGCCGGACAGTGTCAAGGCACGGTTATCGAGCGAAGGACCGACAAGGGCCTATGCGAGGTGGTCGACACGATTGATAGGCAATTCGATATTCTACACTTGTCAAGCACGCCCCTCGAGAAATCCTGACCCAGCGGTAGTTCTGGGAACATGTTCCCAGCAAGTTGCGCTGTTCAGGAGGCTGTGAACGGTCCCACACCACCAATATCGGTAATCTGAGTACCCAAAATCAAGTACAAGACGAAGCTCCCGCCAGACCATTTGGCACAGGCGGGAGTATCAGGCACATTCGCGGTCGAAGAAGGTCTCATCGTAGACCAGTTCGGCAGGCTCAGCGGGGAGCTGAGCTTCGTGCTGGAGCGGTGGCCCACGCTTGGGCGTGTCCTTCCAGAGCCCACAGTGGCGCAGGATCTTCTGGACGACGTCGGGTTGGCGGTCTGCGTCGATCATGGAGATGACCTTCATCGTGCCACCGCAGTTCGGACACT
>CAZJJT010000792.1:0-2113 GCA_964546395.1 uncultured Fibrobacterota bacterium | reverse complement strand
CCCCGGCTGCGGGCGATGGCCTCGGGAAGGACGCGGGTGAAATAGCGTGTCATCAGCGCCTTGGTGCGGGGGAAGTGCACCGGAATCAAGTCGAAGACGGTGACAATCTGGCCGCATCGCCCGGGCACCACGCGGTAGGTGGGGTTGTAGATGACGCCGGCGGTACGCGCAAGAACCACGCCGCTTGCGGCGTAGCGGACTGGCGACACGAGCGCACGCGGCAGTCGCTCGACCCATCCAGGCGTCGCTACCACGCCCGCGCCGAATTCCTCCCGGGCTACGTCTGCGCAGAACCGTGCGTAGGCGCCGGCTCCCGTCGGGCGGTGCCCGAGCCCGGTCAGGTTCACGACCAGCGGCGCTCGACTGCTATTTTCCATCCGTAACGCGGCTCCCTGTCTCTTCAGTCAATATACAACGACCAGGATCGGCCTCTCCGCGATGCGCGTACTGCACTTCTCGCATTTCAACACGGTGAACGTGCCGTTCACGTACTGCCAGATGTATCGGCGGATGGGGCACGAGGCGCGGCTGCTCACGATTCACAAGCACCGGGGGAAGCTTCCCGAAGACATCTGCCTTCACAAGCCGCTGTTCAACCCAGCGTGGCTTGCGCGCGTACGCGCACAGGCGGACGAGCACGGCGAACGGGCAATCCGTGAGTACCGCGGCCCACTGCCCTTCTACATGGCCGAGCCCCGGGGAGTGCCGCGTCTGTTGATGTGGGTGCGTGACTGGGTGCGTGCCGCGGGGTTCAGTCGTCTGCGCGATGCGTACGGTCTGGACGATTTCGACCTGTACCATTTCCACGGAGGAATGGACTGGTTCCGCGATTCCCGCTGGGTGCGCCGTCTGGCTGCCCGGGGCAAACCGATCGTCTGCAACTACCACGGCCCCGATATCCGCGTGCGCGGCGTGGTACGTGCGGTCGACCAGGTGAGCCTGCTCAACATCACCAACGAGCACGACCTTCTCGCCCTGCACCCCCGCCTTCACTACATCGCGATTCCCTACGACTGCTCGCGTATTGCCCCGGCGGCGCTGCCCCCCGGTCCACTCCGCATCATCCACACGCCCTCCGTGCCGAAATGGAAGGGCACGCATCTCATCGAGCCGGTGCTGCGGCAGATAGCATCCGAACGGAGTGTCGAGATTGTCATCCTCACCGGCGTGCCGCACCAGCGCGTGCTGGAGGAGAAGCAGCGCTCGCACATCGCGGTTGAGCAGGTGGGCAACCTCGGGGGTACGGGCTACGGCGTCAATTCCCTCGAGACACTTGCCATGGGCATCCCGACAATCACCGAGTTCACACCCGGATACCAGGCCTTTCTCCCGGAGCACCCGTTCGTGCTTGCGGACAGCGACACGCTGCACGACGTCGTGCTGAAACTCGTTGACAACGAGGCGTTCCGCCGCGAAATGGGCACGCGCGGCCGGCGGTGGGTGGAGTCCACGCACGGGTACGACGCGGTGTGGGGGACGTTGTGTACTCACGTGCGTCGGGCCGACGAGGCTCTTGCCGACCGCCTGGAGACCGACCGCAGCGCGACGGCGTTGCCGCCGCTGCCTGAACCCGCCTGAACTCAGGGGATGACCATCAGCTTACCGACGGTGCGCGAGCCGCCGGAGTGGATGTGATAGTAGTAGGTGCCGGGGATCACGCGCCGGCCCGACTCGTTCGTACCATCCCACACCGCCAGTTGCCGCGTCTCGCCCTGGAAATCCTCGGGCTGCGCACGCCACACGATACTCCCGGACACGTCGTACACCACTACGTTGGCGTTCTCGACCAGTCGATCGAACCAGACCTGTGGCGCGCCGCGCGAGATTGACAACGGATTCGGGTACACCTGTGCCTCGGAGTCCTTGCTCACCACAGCCTTGGCATACTCGCCGGTCTTGAACCGGTACAGTCCCGATTCGGTGCACACCCAGTAGGCTCCCTGCGGTGCATAGTACATGATGTCGTTGACTTCGGGAGGAAGCAGTCCGGAAACGGTGAGGTTGGCCAGTGAATCGCCCTGCTCGGTCCCGACTGAATCGAAGTACTCGTACAAATCGCCTTCCATGGCGATGACCGGGTTGCCGGCGGGCGAGAGGGCGACGGTGTAGATCG
>CAZJJT010000791.1:0-2114 GCA_964546395.1 uncultured Fibrobacterota bacterium | reverse complement strand
GTACCATTTCGACCGGGTTCTTTCGAACTGGTAATGGGACTATGTATCAAACGGGCAGGCGGGTGAGCGGGCATGTTTGATACCACGGCCCTGTACCAGTTCGACCGGGATCTGTCGGCGGGACACGCGCCGGGCCTGGTCGGGATCGATGAGGCAGGGAGGGGGCCGCTTGCGGGGCCCGTGGTAGCTGCGGCCGTACGCCTCCGGCTCGGCACACCCATCGACGGGGTCAACGACTCGAAGAAGCTTTCGGCGGTGCGGCGCGAGCAGGCGTACCAGCGGATCGTGTCGGAGGCGGTGTCGTGGGCGGTTGGGGTTGCAACCGTGGATGAGATCGACCGCCTGAACATCCTGCGCGCAACGTTGCTGGCCATGGGTCGTGCGCTCGAAGGCATCGCCGGACCGTGGGACCTGGTGCTGGTGGACGGTAACCAGGCGGTACCGTCGGTGGCTGCAGATAGACAGCTGACGGTGGTGTCGGGTGACGCGCGGAGCGCCTCGATCGCGGCGGCATCGGTGGTCGCAAAGGTCACGCGGGACCGGATGATGGCCCAGTTGGCTGAGACATATCCTGAGTACGGCTTCGAACAGCACAAGGGCTACGGCACGCGTGAGCACGTCTCACGTATCCGTGCCCTGGGTTTGTCGCCGGCTCACCGCAGGAGCTTCTGCGAGCGGCTGACAGCACAGACCACGCTCTTTGCGGACTAGCACAAAGGGGGGAAGCGCATGGAACTCGACAGCAACCGGTACAAAGGGTGGACAGTGGTCACCATTCGTCGCCACTCGGCATGGCAAATCCACAATTTCCTGCCGCTGGTCGACTCGATGTACGCCAAGATCAAGGAGAACTACGAGCGACACCCGGGCCGTCTCGTGTTCGACCTTAGCGAGTTGACCTACTTCGACAGCACGATGGTGAGCCTGGTGCTCCGAGCGGTCCGGCTGACCGGCAGGGACAAGAACGCCCTGGTCATCGGCGACGAGAAGACGCGTGACATACTGAACCTGCTGGGAATCGACAAGCTGGTCGACATCTACGGTTCACTCGACGCCTTCGCGGCCGCCAACGGCACCGGCGGCAACTGAGTTGTGCGCTGGAGCACGAAGTACTCCCGGGCACTGCAGATCCTCGGGGCCCTGGCCATATGTGCCGCCGGACTGTGGGTCTTCCTGCGCGATGCCGACCTCGGCCAGTTGCGTCGCGAACTGCTTTCGGCACATCCCTTGTCGCTGCTGCTGGTGGCAGCACTTACGGTGCTCACGCTCTGGCTCAGGGCGTTGCGGTGGCAGCTGATGCTCCCGCCGACCCCCGAGGCCCACAATCGCGGGCTCTTCGGCTGCGTGATGATTGGGTTCATGCTCAACAACATCCTGCCCGCACGCATCGGTGAAGCGGCCCGGGCGCTGCTGCTCTGGCGGCGCAACCGCTACCCGGCAACGGTGGCAGTCGGGTCACTCATCGTCGAACGCGTCATTGATGTCGCGGCGTTCCTCGCGTTTTTCTGGGTACCCGTGCTGGTACTCGGGGTCGGACGCGACCTCCGCCCCTACGCCTGGCCGATGTGTGCCGGGTTCGGTGCGCTCGTCGCCGGTTTTGTCGCTTTCGCACTCCTCCCGCGGCAATGCCGATGGGTGGCCGGCAGAGTCGGCGGACTGGCGGGCGGGAGGTTCCGCAAGCCCATTGACGAAGTACTGGCGACACTCGACTGGACGCGCTCAGGTCGGCGTGCGCTCGCAGTCGCACTCCTCTCGCCGCTCGTCACGGGTTGCTACGCGGCAATGCTCTGGGTCCTTGCCGACCGCACGCGCGGCTTCGGCCTGGCTCACGGCATGGTGGCCTCTTCGTTCGCCGCGCTCGGCGCCGCCATTCCGCTTGCCCCCGGCTACGTCGGCACCCTGCATGCGTCACTGCTGAAAGGCCTGCTGGTGCTCGGCCAGGAGGCGGCTTCGGCGCGTGCCCAGACAATACTGTACCATGCGATCGGCTACGTGACGACCACCCTTCTCGGCGTGGTGTACTTTGTGCGCCTCGATATGCGGTTCAGGGACGTGACCACGGCCAAAGAGGCCATCTCATGATCTTCGGTGACATTGGTCTGCAGGTCCCCACG
>CAZJJT010000790.1:811-2129 GCA_964546395.1 uncultured Fibrobacterota bacterium | reverse complement strand
GCCGGAGTTCATGTTCCACCGCCAGCTGCTCCTCGGCGGACCGTCACGGCCTGCCCCCCCCGGACCCACCGGCGAGTTCGCGACTCTCGAGCAGATGGAGCGGCGGCATATCGAAGATGCGCTGGTGCAGTTCGGCCGGAACTACACCGAAGTGGCCAGGAGACTCGGCATTTCGCGTTCGACCCTGTGGCGCAAACTGAAAACCTACCAGTTGGACGAGCCCGCAGCCGGGGAGACGGCGTGAGTGTATCGACCATGCAGCGGCGCGTGTACTACGAAGACACCGATTTCGGGGGCGTGGTCTACTACGCCAACTATCTCAAGTACGCCGAGGCCGGGCGTACCGAACTGCTGCGGGAACACGGGATCAATCTTGCCGATCTCCACCGCGAAGGAGTGATGTTCGTCGTGGTAGAGGCACACGCGCGCTACCGTGCTCCGGCACGCTACGACGACCTGCTGGACGTGCAGACTACCCTCGGTGAGCGCACCTCGCTTACCCTGACATTCGAGACGAAGGTGTTCAACCAGCACGGCAGGCACCTGGTGAGCGTGAGCGCGAAGCTCGCGTGCGTGAGCACGGACGGGCAGGTGTCGCGGGTCCCCGAGTGCCTGCTCGAACGCCTTGCCGACCGAGGCCGGTCCGCGCCACACCCCGCCGGGTCTTGACCACGGCGTTCCGGCGCGAGTATCTTATCGCTAACTTAGGTTAGCGACCATGAAAACCCCATTTGACCGTGTCACCATGAAACGTCTCGCCGAGGACCTCGGCGTCTCGCGCACGACGGTCTCGCTGGTGCTCAAGGGCCAGGCCGCCCGCTACCGCATCAGCGAGGACACGGCGCGGCGCGTGCGCGACGCAGTCGAACGACACGGCTACCGCCCCAACTACTTCGCTACCGCGCTCACCCTGCGGCACTCCGGCGTGGTGGGCGTGGTGTTCCCCAACGTGTTTGAAGCGTTCATGAGCGAGTTGGTGCGCGGCATTGAGGATATCACGCATGCCGCCGACTACACCGCCATGGTCGCCACGTGCCGGTTCGATCGTGACAAAGAGCGGCGCATACTCGAGCAGATGTCTCACCGGGCGGTCGACGGTGTCATCCTGGCGTGCAACGCTCCGTTCCGCGCAGAGCCCTACGACTACTCACACGTGCGTGGCCTGCTGGGCGGTCCGGCGCCGGTGGTGATGGTCGACCGGGTGGTGAAGGGCCTGGAGAGCCACTCGGTGGTGCAGGACGACGGCGGCGGGGCACGTCTGGCGACACTGGCGCTTGTTGAGCAGGGATGCCGTCGGCCGGGCTACGTCAGCCTCGAC
>CAZJJT010000790.1:0-801 GCA_964546395.1 uncultured Fibrobacterota bacterium | reverse complement strand
GGCGTCGCGGCTACCGCTCCGCGCTTGCCGAGTCCGGGCTCCCCTGCTCGCCGTCCCGCGACATTCTGCTCAGACAGCGCGACCCGGCTTCGAGCGATCTCTCCGAGGCGCTTGCGCGGCTCCTCGCTGCTCGCACGCCACCCGATTCCTTCTTCGTTACCACCAATGGCATTGCCTGCAAACTCCGTCACCTGCTGCTGGGTCGCGGTATCCGGGTCCCCGAGGACATCCCCGTGGCCACGTTCGGCGCCGACCCGCCCTGGCTCCCCAGCGGCATGCTGTGCGTCGAGCAGCCGCATGTCGACATGGGCCGCCGGGCGGCACGACTGCTGCTGCAGGCCATCGAGGCCGGGCGGCCGCTTGCGCCGCGGCACGAAGTGGTCCCGGTTGCCCTTGCCCGCCAGCCATCAACCTCCCGCCAAGGAGCCTGACGTGTTCTACATCGGTTCCCAGTATTTCCGTGCACCCACGCCTGCCGAGGACCAGTGGCAGCGCGACATCGAACAGGCCCGCCGTCACGGCCTCCGCTACCTTCGCTTCTGGCTGATGTGGAACTGGTACTCGCGCTACGAGGACCAGTACGACTTCAGCTCCCTTCGGCGACTCCTCGACTGCTGCAGCAAGCACGACATGAAGGCGATACTGTTGTTCAACCTCGAGTCGGCTCCCGCCTGGCTGGTGCGCGCGTACCCCGACTCGGTGTACCGTGACGCGACCGGCGGGCTCTACCTTCCCGAGTCGGTGGGCAACACCCCCGCGGGCGGCTTCCCGGGCCTGTGGTTCCACAACCCGGCCGTGGTC
>CAZJJT010000789.1:0-2131 GCA_964546395.1 uncultured Fibrobacterota bacterium | reverse complement strand
GAGCCATTGCCTCAATCCGCTTCCAGGAGCGTGGATACAGGTCGTACCCAACCCCATCAATGATGAATGTGCGGGCCAGGCTGTTGCCGCGTTCGTTGGCCGGTACAAAGTACGCGAAGGACTCTTCCCCGCCCCAGTCGTCGTCCATTGGGACTCCAGAAACTGCGATCAGCAAGGCAACGTCGTCCTTGTATTTGCTCGTAATCTGCCCGATGACCCACTCGGTGAGAACTTTCTGAGTTGGTTTCATGGTCGTTCCTCCGGCGTGCTGCAGGCACCATCGCCTGTCAGGTCACGACATGCAGTATACAGACAGCGGGTGGGTCCCAGCAATGCCGAGATTGCCTTCAGGTGTTTTCGCCGCCAGACATCTCCTTGCCCGACCCCGAACGCGACGGCAGTCGCGAGTGGCCCCCGACCCGGGTCTCTGGCGTGCGACTACTGGAAGCGCGAGCTGCCAGCTCGCCGCGGCAGAGCCTCTGGCGTAGCGGGGGCGGCCTACCAGGAAACACTCACGCAGAGGTGGTTGGGTCCGGGGCGAAGCCCCGAAGCCGCAGCTCGCCTTGTGCCATCAGGTGACATCATGAGCACGGCACAAGTACCGTGGCACACGAATGGGTTCGCCACCCGCCGTTCGCGGTCCCCCCCGACCAAGCCATCGCACACCACCGTCAGCATCCCGGGGGGTACCTGGCGCAGCACCCAACACAAGCCGCTGAACTCCTTGGCCGTCTGGCCTCCGATCACCCAACACGTGCTGTAACAACACGCGGACCCCCGGCAAGTGTATCTTGAACACTGTCACAGCGCACACCACCCCAACCGAACATACCCTTCATGTTCGCTGTCTGTCTTGCCAAGGAGCTTCTCCTCAATGTGAAGTCTTTGCGGTTCCTGGTAACCGCAGGACTGTTGATCGCTGCGTTCGTGGCGAGCACAGCGGTGCGCAGCAGTCTGTATCTGCAGCAGCGTGAGGACTACCAGCGCGGACAGGCTGCGTGGAAGGCTGTGTGTGAGGCGTCCTGCAACACAAACCAATCGCTGGCGCTGGGAACCATGTGTGAACGTGCGCCGCGGCCGCTGGGCGTGTATGCCGGCGGGCTCGAAAACGAGATGAGCCGGGCGCCACGGTTCTGGTATCAGTTCATCCTGGGCGAGCAGGAGCCCATCCCGGGACGGCGACGGCTCAACAACCCGATCTTTCGCCAGTTCTTCGTGCTTGACAGTGCTCTTCTGGTGGCGCTGATCGGAAGCCTCCTTGCGTTCGTCCTGGTCTTCGACAGCTTTGGTGCGGAGCGCGAACAGGGAACGCTCCTGCTGCAGCTCTCCGGCCCGGTCCCGCGTGACACGGTGCTCTTGGCAAAGGTCGTGGCAGGTGCGGTCACCCTGATCGTGCCTCTGCTCATTGCCTGGACCGCAAGCATCATTCTGGCTGTGTGGCAGTTCGGGGTTCCGTTGCCACAACCAGACATGGTGCGCCTGGGTGCGATGGTGCTGCTGTCTCTGCTCTATGCCGGTGCATTCGTCGCGGTTGGCACTGCAGTGAGTGTGTGGGTCGCGTCGCCGGCCGCCGCACTTGGCGTGTGCCTCCTTGTCTGGGTTGGGCAGGCACTCGTTGTGCCGGGCGCGATACCGGCGGTTGCGGGGCACTTTGTGGCAGCCCCACCCGAAGCCGAGATGACGGCGGAGCGGGCTGTGCTCAAGCGACAGGTGGAACAGGAAGCCACACCCGGCATCGTCGAGCAGGTGCTTCAGGAGGCCGGCCAGAAAGGTGGGTGGCTCTGGCCCAGGGTGGCTGACGCGCAGGGCAAAGTGGTGTCGCGCGCGTTTGCACAACTGGATGGAGAGTACCAGGCGCGTCTACGGACGCAGGGCGAACTCACCCGGCAGTTGGCGCGGCTCTCGCCTGCGGCATCGTATCTCCTGTGCGCGGATGCTCTGGCAGGCAACGGCATCGGCGATTTCTACAACTATGTTGCGGACGTCGATCGATTCCAGCGCGAGTGTGCGGCAGCACGAGTAGAGATAGCAGGTGAGAATCGCGAACGAGGCAAGAGGGAAGGCCGCTGGGGAGGGGACTATGCATACCCCTTTGCGCGCTGGCCGGTGCTCACCGAGTCGACACGGAACC
>CAZJJT010000788.1:0-2145 GCA_964546395.1 uncultured Fibrobacterota bacterium | reverse complement strand
GCTCTATCTGAATCCGGTTGGCCCAGCCGCCCGGCGACACTACTTCACCCACTACGTACACCTGGATCGAGTGCAGCTGGCCCATGGTCACACCGGCTTCCACGCCCTCAATCGCCGAGAGCTTCTCCACCAGTGTCCTGCGCATGCTCTCGAACGACATGCCTGCCACACCGATCGGTCCCAGTCGCGGCACATTCAGCGCCCCGTTCCGTTCCACGGTCAAACGGTGCTGTTCGTTCAGCCGCCCCCACAACATCACCACCACTTCATCACCCGGCCCAACAGGGTACGACGAAGGCACGGCAAGCTGTGAAGCCGCCGCGGCGCTCCCCGGACGACGGAACACGTCCTGCCCGAACACGCGCAGGCTATCGAGGAGCGAATCCGGATGCATGAACTCGCCGGCGAACAGCCGCTCGTACACTGAGAACTCACGCGTCTGCGCCGCGAGCGTGTCGAGCGTGTCCGCCCCGTCCATCGGCCCGCCCTCATCCCCCGCACGCACTGCCCCCCGGCCCAGAAGCGAGTCGGTGAGAAGCCCCGGTGCGGTCTGTTCAACAAGCCCCGGGTTGCGCGTGACAAACGCTTCGATCAGCCTGCTCTGCTGGGATGTCTGGGCACCCGCGGCACACGTCACCGCCACTACGGCACACGCCGTCCGGCCGCCCCGTGCCAACTCTGCCCAGTTCAGACCTTGTAGTATTCGCGATACCACTTGACGAATGCCCCCACACCAGTGTCGATGTTCGTTCGGGGATTGTAGCCCAACGCACGAATCCTGCTGATATCGGCTACCGTCTCGGGCACATCGCCGGGCTGCATGGGCAGGAGCCGTTTCTTCGCCTCACGCCCAAGCGCCTTCTCGACGGCACTGATGAAATCGAGCAGGTGCTCGGCGCGGTCGTTGCCCACGTTGTACACCTCGCACGCCACCGGCGTGTCGAGAGTCAGCATGACCCCCTGCACGATATCATCGACATACGTGAAATTGCGGACCATGTTGCCATGGTTGTACACGTCAATCGGCCGCCCTTCCAGTATGGCTTTGGTGAAAATAAACAGGGCCATGTCGGGCCGGCCCCACGGGCCGTACACGGTGAAGAACCGAAGACCCGAGCAGGGAATGCCGTAGAGGTGGCTGTAGCAGTGCGCCACCAGCTCGTTGGAGCGCTTGGTAGCCGCATACAGCGACACCGGGCAGTCCGCCCGGTCATCCTCGCGAAACGGAAGCTCCTTCGAGCCGCCGTACACCGACGAGGACGAGGCGTACACGAAGTTGCGCACACGATGGCGCCGGGCAAGTTCGATGACGTTGAGGAACCCTTCGTTGTTGGCCTTCTGGTAGGCAAACGGATGCTCCAGCGAGTACCGCACACCAGCCTGTGCCGCCAGGTGACAGACCGTATCAACCGCATGTGCGTCGAACAACGCCTGCAGTGTATCGTAGTCACAGATATCGGCCTGCACGAACGTAAACCCGCGCGCCTGCTCCAACTGCGCCACGCGGGCCCGCTTCAGCTGCGGGTCGTAGTACTCGCTGATATTGTCGATGCCCAGCACCTGCTCGCCCCGGCGCGCCAGCGCGGCCGACACGTGGTACCCGATGAACCCCGCCGCGCCGGTCACCAGGATCATGCGCCCACCCCCCACGACTTGGGCCGTGCGTTTACCGAGGTGTCGTGGAGTACGTGGCCGCGCTCGAGCGTGACATGGCGGTAGTGATAGGATTCGACGAAGTACAGATCGTGCGTCGCCATCAGCACCGTGGTCCCCCAGTTATTGATGCGCTGCAGGAGCCCGAACACCTCCAGCGCCACCTCGACGTTGAGGTTGCCGGTGGGCTCGTCTGCCAGGAGCACCCAGGGGTCATTGGCAATCGCGCGTGCGATGCAGACCCGCTGCTGTTCACCGCCGGAGAGTTGGGCCGGGTAGTACGAGCACTTGTGGCTGAGCCCGGTCTGTGCCAGCACTTCGAACACACGCCGCTTCACGGCCCGCTCCGCCCGGCCGGTCACCCGGAGCGCGAGCGCAACGTTCTCGTAGACATCACGGTCGGGCAACAGGCGGAAATCCTGGAACACGATACCGATCTCGCGCCTCAGGAGGGGGATATCACGCGGCTTCATGTTCTTCGAGTCGTAGCGC
>CAZJJT010000787.1:0-2150 GCA_964546395.1 uncultured Fibrobacterota bacterium | reverse complement strand
GCCGCACGGTACTTGACAGCGGAGACGGCGGCGGCATCCCCCCCTTCCAGTTCTCCCTTGCACCCCAGTACCTTGCGGGCCGGGTGGGCGTCGTGGTGTACGCGTGGGACAACAGCACCGAATTCAGGGCTGAGTCCACGTTCATCGCCTCGGACCTGTCGAAAATCGCCCCGTACGCCGCCCGCTGCAGACCTGTGGTGGACTGTGCGGTGCATGGCGCCGTACTGACAGTCACCACCCGGGGGCTGCCTGAAAAGCGTGGTGCGGTGCTGCGCGTCGTGGCAATGGACGGGCGGGAGGTGCTGAGGCAGTCGCTGCCGGCCTCGAGTACGCTCACAGTCAGCCTTCCTGCCTCCGGACTGGCCTTCGGCAGCTACGTTGTCACTGTCTCGGCCGGTTCGACCAGCCGCACACGCCCATTTGTGTGGTGCGGACACTAGCGACACGCAGCTTGACCCGTGCAGAGCACCCGTGTGGTGCGTCATTTTTCTTGACCTGGATCAATCCACCATGCTCCGCGGTGTGCCATATTAGGCTCAGGTGCTCACGCTGGGCACACATCGACCGGAAGGGGGCAGTCAAATGAAACCACGCAACATCCGTGACCGCATCTCGTGGCTGGGGGCCGTAGACTGGGACCGTCGCCTGTTCGACTCGCTGATTCCGCTGCCCGACGGGACGAGCTATAACGCCTACCTGGTCCAGGGCAGCGAGAAGACGGCGCTGCTCGACTCGGTCGACCCTCCCTTCACCGCAACGCTCCTGGCGCAACTCGAGGGCGTGCCCCGCATCGACTATGTCGTGGCTCACCATGCAGAGCAGGATCACTCCGGCGCCATCCCCGCGGTGCTCGAGAAGTACCCGCAGGCGAAGGTTGTGGCAACGCCGAAGGGCACGGCGATGCTTGCCGACCACCTTCGGATTGCCCAGGACCGATTCATCGCCGTGGACGATGCCGAGACGATATCGCTTGGCGACATGACCCTGCGCTTCGTGCACACGCCCTGGGTACACTGGCCCGAAACCATGTGCACGTATGTCCCTGAAGAGCGGGTGCTGTTTTCGTGCGACTTCTTCGGATCGCACATCGCCTCGACTGACCTGTACGTGGCCGACCAGGCGCGCGTCTACGAAGCTGCCAAGCGGTACTACGCCGAGATCATGATGCCGTTCCGCACGACGGTCCGCGGCAATATCGCGAAGGTGGAGGCGCTTGGGATCGAGACCATCGCTCCCAGCCACGGCTCGATCCACCAGGAACCGCGGTTCATCATCGATGCCTACAAGGACTGGACCTCCGACAGCGTGCGCAACCTGGTGGTGGTGCCGTACATCTCGATGCATGGAAGTACGCGCGCGATGGTGGAGTACCTGGTGGCCGGCCTGGCCGAACGTGGCGTGGAAGTACAGCAGTTCGACCTTGCGCAGACCGATATCGGCAAGCTGGCAATCGCGCTTGTGGATGCCGCCACTATCGTGATTGGCACACCGACCGTGCATGTCGCCCCGCACCCGGCCGTGGTGTACGCTGCCTTCCTCGCAAACGCCCTCAGGCCCAAGCTGCGCTTCGCATCGGTGATCGGCTCGTACGGCTGGAGCAGCAAAGCGGCCGAGAAGATTGTCGAGTTGGTGCCCAACCTGAAAGTGGAGCTGCTGGATCCGGTGTTGTGCAAGGGCTATCCACGGGCCGATGCGATGAGTGCGCTCGACAGGTTGGCGGACGGTGTGGCCGGGAAGCATCGCGCGGCAGGGCTGCCACACGGAGGGGACCGAAGCTGACAACGGTCGGGAAACCGGTGACTGCAGGCCAATCATTGAGGCCTGCCGGTGGAGACCATATGCAGCGACTGATGCACCGGACGTGGGACCAGCTGTGGAGTGCACCTGTTCCGCTATGTGAAGCCGCAGTCCAGGCAGTGCGTGTAGAGGCCGATGTTGGGGGCTTCGCCAGGTAGACCCCGGGTGGGCTTGGTGGTCTGCCGTGTCCGTTGGGGGCCACCCTCGGAGTGCCGTTGTCCGAATCCCCATCTGTCTTGTGGGAGAACAGTGCAGCAGAACCCGCCGCGGGTCCCGGTCAGCGAACCGGCGACAACCACGGCGTGCGCCCACCGGCCAGCCGGATGGCGAAGCGACTCACACGAGCACAGTTT
>CAZJJT010000786.1:0-2156 GCA_964546395.1 uncultured Fibrobacterota bacterium | reverse complement strand
ATACCGGCTTCCACGGTCGCACTGCAGAGCGCAGCGACATAGGCGTTATAGAACTGCGTGCTGGCCACATCTCCACCGGCATAGTCCACTATTTCCCAACCGCGCATGGTCTGGTGGACGGTAGACGGGTCGAGGGTGATGACGGTCTGTGCGTGCACCGTCGAGGTGAGAAAGAACACGGACAGCACGCTCAACGCACGGCACAATGTGCAACCCATATTGCCTCCGATCATCATGTCGGGTACTGGTCATAGCATACACCACCTATCCCGAGCATGCATGCGGGAGACTGTCAAAAACATTGGCGAAACACTCAGGGCGTACCTTGCTTGCGGCAACATACCGTAACTGATATTTTACTGACATGGCCAGGGCCAAGGAAGACATTACCGAAACATTCATCATCCACCGCGACTGTTCCGAGCGCTTCCTCCCGCTTCAGACAGCCGAGACCAGTCTCCTTGCTGAACGTGGCGTACAGATGGCCGGCATCAGCGCGTTGCGGACTTCCTACGAGCAGGGCCGTCCGCGATTCCCGTACCACCTGCTCCTGTACACGACCAGTGGGGCGGGATGGTTGACCCACGATGGACAACAGACCCGGCTCCGTCCCGGCGATCTGTTCTTCGCACCCGCTGGCAGCGCGCACGCCTACGGTCTGGATGCCGACCAGTGGGGGATAGCGTGGCTCCATCTTCTCGACACTCCTGCCTGGCGGTTCCTGCTCAGGGAGCTGCAGCACGTACGTCCGGCGCGAGAGTTGGGGGCAATGGTGGCTGCCATGGAAGGCTATCTGCACGAGAGCACATTTGCCGGTTGGCATGTCACATCCGCGGCCAAGCAGTATGCGCAGATCATACTGACGCTTGTCGAGCGCGAGCTGGTACCATATGCGGACCCACGAACGCTTGCCATGCAGAGTCAGTTTGCTACGCTGTGGGAAGACGTAGGCGCGTCACTGGGTCGCCCCTGGACCGTGGCTGCCATGGCGAAGCGCCTCAATCTCTCAGCCGTGCAGTTCAACCGACTGTGCAAGCAGTACTGCGGCACGAAGCCCATGCAGCATGTACGTGCCTTGCGCATGCAGCGCGCCCGTGATCTGCTCAAAGGCTCGTCGCTGCCCATCAAGCGCATTGCCGACTTGGTCGGCTACTCCGATCCGCTTGCCTTTTCGACCACGTTCCACCGTGTCGTGGGCCGCAGCCCGCGTACGTTTCGTCATGGAGCGGACAGCACTCGCGAGTAGTGGGATGCGTGGCGGTCTGCTTCATCTATGGTGTGCAGTAGCGCAACCTTCGCACCAGACCGCCTGCCTGCAGTTCGATAACGTAGAGCCCGGCCAGCAGCCCATGCGTACCCAGTTGTGCACGCCTCGCGTTACCTGTTGCGGCCCTTTCGATTGTCCTGCCCGAAAGCGACAGCACCCTGAGGTCCACGTCTGAAAGTTCCTGGGGCAATGAGAAACAAATCGTGCCCGCAGGTCCGGAGCGTACGATGACAGCATCCAACCCGGTGGCTGGTGTGCCTCGAGACCGGGCATCCGTACCTGCTCCGTTGCCGGCGTAGAGGCTTGATATCTCCTGTTCACTCAGCGCCCGGTCCCACAGCGACACCTCATCCACCACGCCCTTGAACAGGTTCGTCCGTCCCGCCAGGCGCCCCGCAATCGCAAACTCGGTGTTCGAGAAGGGAATTGCGCCGGACCGCGAGCGCTCGGCGGCATACGAGCCATTCACAAAGATGCGCAACGAAGCGCCATCATAGGTGCCGCACACGTAGCACCATTCTCCGGGGACCGGCGTGATGCCGCTGCTCACGGGTATGTCGCCTATTGCAAACTCCCACTGGGCCGGACTGCCACCCTTGGTGAGGCGATACCCCGCGGTAGCCGTGGCATTCGATGCGATGTCCCAGGCGATCGTAGGATTCTGGTCGGGGTTTGCCCATGCGCACAAGGTGACCGCATCGGTGGGACACAACAGCGAGTCTCCGCCACACAGCACGTAGCTGCCCGGAGTTCCCGTGAACCGCAACGCGCTGCCCGCTCTACCGGCTACCCATGCCGCGTTGGACAGCACGCCGTGGTTGCCGTTACCTGTGCCATCATGTGTAGTGTCGCCGCTGTTTTCGTTGAGCGGCCAATACCCGATGAGACC
>CAZJJT010000785.1:0-2169 GCA_964546395.1 uncultured Fibrobacterota bacterium | reverse complement strand
CTCGCCCCAGGGCGGCACCTACGAGTTCCCCGGCGGGATAACCCTCGACGTTCCAGCGGGGGCTGTCGGCACGCCATGCCAGGTGGGTGTCGAACTGCTCGAGGCTCCCGTCGTCGACACCATCGTGGCCCAGAGCGGGATCACCGACAAGCGGCTGCTTGCCGCGTTCGAGATGCGCCCCATCGGCCAGACCTTCCTCGTCCCCGTCTCGGTGACTGTCCCCTCGCTGCCCCACAGCACCTACGGGCTCGCGTACCTGTTCGCGGTCGACACGACAACCCGCGCATGCGTGCCGTCTGTGACCGACCTGGTGTCGGACCCCGGCAACGGCGTGGCCACCGTTGCGGTGATGGGGTGCTCGACCTATGCCGTGGTGGATATCCTGGGAGTGCTCGACTCAACCGTTCTCACCAAGTCACTTCAGGCGGCCGGGTGCCGCGACGAGAGGGCCTCGGTACAGGAGAGTTCGCGCGACTACATGTCTCAGCAGGGCACCGAGCAGACCTGCCAGGTTTCGAAGGTCGACGGTTCCATCACTTACCACAACTGCGCCGGATCGCCTACCGAGACGTGGAGTTTCCACGAGGTCAGCGAGGCCTGTAAACCGGTGATCCAGATCACGGGACCAAGCGACGTGGAATGTGGCGGGAGCCCGTTCGATATCACGCTCACGCTTTCGCTGGCGGGCGAGCCCATACCGTCGACGCTGCTCACGCTCTACCCGCTGTATCCGTCGGACGCGACGGTTTCGCCCAGCTCGGCCGAGACGTCGACCGACGGCTCGCTGACAGCCACGGTTACGCCCGGGAACAAGGACGTGCAGATCGGGGCCAGCGCGGATGTTACGTACGTGATCTCGTACGTGGCGATGAGCGCAGGCGGCGCCTCCGAATCGCACACCAAGACGCGGCTGTCCACCGTGCGCACATCGAAGACCATCAGGGTGAAGCCAAGGCTCTCGCTGCGGGCGGCGCAGTCGACGATCGGCGACGACGAGCACACGACGGTTACGGCCACGCTCGCGTGCGGCGACGAGCAGTACGCGGGCACCGTCGAGTTCAGTGTCGCGCCGGCCTGCGCCGCGGTCTCGCCTTCGTCGGCCTCCGTTTCGGGCAACAGCGCTCAGACCACCCTGTACGGCGAGTCGGATGGCACCGCGACGGTCACGGCGACCTACACCCCGTCGGACGGTGGGCCATCCGTTTCGGCCACGACCACCGTCGTGGTCACCGAATGCAATGTCGACACGGCACTCAGCTCGTACTCACAGTCGGTGTGCGATTCCTTCAACACGGCCCTGCGCCTCGGATCGCGGTGGCGCCTGCAGCTGAGCGAGGACGGGTTCGCCGACTCGTCATGCTCCGAGTCGTGCGTTGTCACCGACAAGTGCGAGCAGCGCTGCGACGGTGTCCAGGAGTGGCAGGCATCGGCCACCATCGAAATCAGCATGCCGCCGCGCCTGCAGCCGCTGGAGTGTGAAGACCTCGAGCTGGTCGAGCTGTACGGCCTGCCGTTGGCGCAAAGCAAGGACATCATCCGGTCGCAGTACATCAGCACGTTCGACGGCCTCCTGCAGACGGTGTCGTGGCTCAACGATAACGTCACCGGCACCGAGACCATCCACCGGCAGGAGAACGGCAAGTACGAAACCGCCAACTGGCTGTCGACCAACTGCGGCTATGTCGCCAATCCGTGCGCTGACCACACGTACCGCTACAGCGGGTGCTCGGACACGTACACCCGTCAGTCGGAGTGGTTGTTCTGGTTCGACTGGGACGCCGACGTGCCGAGTCCGCCGTACCTCGAGGTGGGCTGTCAGAGCGAGGAGCCCAACTTCACCAACCCGCTGACCCAGACCGCCAGCGTGAGCGCCGTCAACAGCCTCCCCGACGAGTGCAACCCCACCTGCGGCAGCGACACGCACACGAAGGAGCGGAGCTGTTTCTGCGCGTACATAAGCATGTACGCCGACAGCATCCCCCTGACCGACGGCACATATCCATTCGACCATTCGCCGACCGGTGAACCGAAGGTCTCCGTGACAGGCACGCTCACGATGACGTGTCTCAGCGGGTGTCAATGAGGGGTGCGGCTGCGGGTCCGGCAACTGCGCGAATCGCCGGGAAGGAATTGCCTGTCAGTTCTAGCTGCGCAGGCGCAACGTGAGCT
>CAZJJT010000784.1:0-2175 GCA_964546395.1 uncultured Fibrobacterota bacterium | reverse complement strand
ACGTATTTGGCGACCGGCTGCGCGACGCACTCGATCCGAAATTGAGGGGAACGTAGGCAATGCTCGAGGTCCACGGGCTCAGCACCCAGTTCAACACCGAAGATGGTGTGGTCAGGGCGGTGAACGACATCTCGTTCTCTGTCCCCACCGCTCGCACCTTCGCTCTGGTGGGCGAGAGCGGGTGTGGGAAGAGCGTGACGGCGTTCTCGATCATGCAGATCCTTCCCGTGCCGCCGGCGCACATCGCGGGGGGGAGCGTGACGCTTGAAGGTCGCGAGCTGATAGGCCTCTCGGAGCGGGAGTTGCGTGACGTGCGCGGGTCGCAGATCGGCATGGTGTTCCAGGAGCCAATGACCAGTCTGAACCCGGTATTCACGTGCGGGAGCCAGATTGTTGAAGCAATCCAGCTTCACCGGGCAATCGACGGCCGCGCGGCACGCGAACAGGCAATCGAGATGTTGCACAAGGTGGGTATACCTGAGCCGGCCATGCGGTTCGGTGAGTATCCGCACCAGCTCTCAGGCGGGATGCGTCAGCGGGTGATGATCGCGATGGCACTGTCGTGCGGCCCGAAGCTGCTCATTGCGGATGAGCCGACCACAGCGCTGGACGTGACGATACAGGCGCAGATTCTCGACCTTCTACGCGGCCTGCAGCGCACCGAGGACATGAGTATCCTGCTGATCACGCACGACCTGGGTGTGGTTGCCGAGATGGCGCACGAGGTGGGTGTCATGTACGCGTCGCGGATGGTCGAGATGGCGGAGGTGGGGGCGTTGTTCGATCGTCCGCTGCACCCCTACACGCAGGGGTTGTTCCGCTCACTGCCGAAGCTCGGTACGCACAAGGTGCGGCTCGACACGATCCCCGGGGTCGTACCCAACCCGCTTCATCTGCCTTCCGGGTGTGCGTTTCACACGCGCTGCCCGCTGACACGTGAGCGCGCTGCTGCGGGAGGCGAATCGGTTGAAGTGACAATCGATGGGGCGCCGTGCAGAGTGCTCAGAACGTGCGCGGAGAACGCACCGTCGTTGCGCGAAGTGGAGACGGGACGGGTGTGTGCGTGCTGGGAGGTGGGAAGTGCGAACGGCGAAGTGCGAGCGGCGAACGACGAGGGGCGACGGGTGGAGAACGCATGACTGCGACCCCGCTGCTTGTCATTTCCGGGCTGAAGGTGCACTTCGCGTTGCCGAGGAAGGGGCTGACGGATCCGCAGCGGTACGTGTACGCGGTTGACGGAGTGGATCTGGCGGTTGACAAGGGTAAGACGCTCGGGCTGGTGGGGGAGAGCGGCTCGGGCAAGACGACGGTCGGGCGCGCGGTACTGCGGCTGGTTGAGGCGACCGCGGGAACGGTCGTGTTTGACGGGCACGAGGTGTTCGCGCTCGACGAGCGCCGCATGCGTGAGCTGCGGCCGCGGATGCAGATCGTGTTCCAGGACCCGCAGAGTTCACTTGACCCGCGCATGACAGTCATGGACATCGTGACCGAATCACAGTTCGGCCTCAAGGGCGTGTCACGCGCCGCACGGCGCGCGCGGGCCGGTGAGCTGCTCGAGCGAGTTGGTCTGAGCGCCTCGTACATGAGCCGCTACCCGCATGAGTTCTCGGGCGGACAGCGTCAGCGTATCGGCATTGCCCGGGCACTTGCGAGCAAGCCGGATTTCATCGTATGTGACGAACCGGTGAGCGCCCTGGACGTCTCGATCCAGGCGCAGATACTCAACCTGCTGGCAGACCTCCAGGATGAGCTGGGGCTCTCCTACCTGTTCATCGCGCACAACCTCGCGGTTGTGGAGCACTTCGCACACGAGATCGCCGTGATGTACCTGGGGCGGATCGTAGAGCGCGCCCCGCGCGAGGTGTTGTACGGCAACCCGCTGCATCCGTATACTGCATCACTGCTCGCATCGGTGCCGGCCGCAACACCCGCGCTGCGCGCCGAGCGCACACCGCTGGAAGGCGAGACTCCTTCACCGGTCACCCCGCCGCGGGGCTGCCATTTCCACCCCCGTTGCCCCGTCGCGCACGATGACTGCCGGGTGAACACTCCCGAGCTGAGGCAGATGGAGCCGGGTCACCTGGTGCGGTGTCCGTATGCGGGGCGATGAGGCAGGAGACGATGGAAGTGGGCAGGGAGGGAGAGGGGAAGCAAGGGTCAGGGGATCGGTAGTCA
>CAZJJT010000783.1:0-2179 GCA_964546395.1 uncultured Fibrobacterota bacterium | reverse complement strand
CGGTGCCGGCATCGTCTGGATTGACGACATGGCGGTGGAGGGATGGGTGGGGACGATCGAGTTGAGCAATGACTTCGTGTCGAGCAGCGAGGCTATCAGGGTACTGGGTAGCGATGTCGTGTTCGACGCGGACGCGAACTACGATGCGCGTCTGCTTTCCACTGATGGTCGCACGGTGGCGCGGGTGCAGGGGCAGGGCACGCGTATCAGCGGTCTGGCCGACAACGTACCGGCGGGTTCGTACGTGCTGAAGGTGCAGTCGGATCGTGGCGAGCTGACACAGGCGTACAACAAGCTGCAGTAGTTTTCCCAACGGCTCGGGGAATTGCCTCGCTAAGCCGGCGCCGCAAGGCGCCGGGGTGGCATAGGGCGGGTTCCCCCCTCCTTGGCCGCGGGGCAGCAGGGGCGCGAGCGATCGCGTCCCTGGCTTCTTTCCTGCCGGAGTGCTACCTCAGGCATACCACTTCACCGCGCTGCATCGATACGTACACGCTGCCGTCCGCTATCGCCACGCCGTCGTACAGCGGCTCTGCACCCAAATCAACACGGCATACCTCCGAACCATCCTTGCCGAACACGATCGCCTCGCCGACATCGTTCTCGTGACCGCCAAGGAGTCCGCCACCCGGCTGACATGCTACCACGATCCCGTCACTGCCCACCGCAAGCGCCTTGAGCCGCGGGTTGTTCTCCTTCTCTTCCGCTATCCAGAACAGTCGGTGGTTCACTGCCCAGAACGGCACCTTCTCGGCCACCTGGTCGACGGTCTGGCTGAAACTTGCCGCGAACAGGTAGCCTTCACGACGGTCGTTCCAGTCTTTCCACCGATGGAGATACTGGCTGTGGCGGATTCCGTACATCGTGTCGCCCTCAAATGCCACGAGGCACGCATCCGGGTACTGCTGTCCACCGCGGATCGTGCGCCACGACGGTGCGGTGTCGGTGCCCACGACCGACCAGGTGTAGCGCCCTGGCGCTGCCGGGTTCGGCACGGTGTTGTCCGCGAGGAACGTTCCCTGCCCGGTGAGTACGCTTCTGCCGACCGTCTGGCTCAGCGCAGCGTGTCGCTCGATATCGACGCCGACCGTACTGAAGAACAGCGTCCGCCCGTCGGTGCTGAGCAGGTCGTTGCGCATACTGTAGGCCCTGTAGCCGTTGGACCGTGACTTGTGGATGTCATGCTCGCGCGGATCACTCCGGAGGTCGGCGTATGCCAGCAGGTGCTTGCGCCACTGCTCTTTGCCACTGAGCGGGTCAAGCGCGTACAGGAACATCCCCCCGTCCGCATCACCGTGCCTCCCCGCGATCACGTATGCCACGTCCTTGTCTATCAACACGGTGCCGAACACCGGCCAGAGCGACTCAAGCTGGCCGCGCACCATGATCTTGCGGTCGACTGGCGCGGCCATGAACTCCCATGCCAGCACACCGTCACTGGCCCGCAGCGCGCACACTGTTCCGTCGCTTGTGCCTGCCAGCAGCAGGCCCCGGTAGTAGGTCGGCGGGCTGTCGACCCGTCCGCTTGCCAGGTATGACCACCGGCGAGCGCCGGTGGACTGGTCGAGCGCCCGTATTGTGTGGGTCTGCGGGATTGCCACATACACGTTTCCGCCGCCGACCACCGGTGCCGTGGTCTGAGCGTCCGACTCGCAGCGCCACGCAATTGAAGGAGCATGGGGGACCGGGCCGTGCGTGACTGCCGTGCGCAGTGCGTTGGCGCGGTACATCGGCCAGCCTTCCCGCTCTTCGGAGCCCCTGTACCCGTAGGCTGGTCCGGCGCACAAACGGTCTTGCCGGGTGTTCCATCTCCGGGTGATATCAGGGAGCGAGTCTGAGTTGACTGCCAGCATCCCCTGCACAAACACGTCGCACCGGCAGTTGTTGTCGCTGTTGTAGCGGAGGCCGTTTGCAGGACAGTAGCTGAACCCGCAGTCGCCACGGGCGAAGTTGCCCGCGACCTTGGTCAACTCGGCACCGTCCTCGGTACGTTCATACACGTTGTAGTCCATGCCGAGGATGTAGCGAGGGGTGGCGAGGTCAGGACCGCACCGCCCGAAATCCTTCCACTTGCCCAGGTCGTTGGTGAGCAACTTGCCGGTGGTCGCGTGCAGCGCGACGTACCCGCGGTTCTTCCGTATCTGTGTGGGATCGTCAGGATCGCGCGCCGCCAGCGCTGCCA
>CAZJJT010000782.1:0-2181 GCA_964546395.1 uncultured Fibrobacterota bacterium | reverse complement strand
ACAGTGTAGCGCGGCATCCGGTTGGCGCCGACAGCTCTCAGCGGGCCGGGCTCCGACAGCATGCGTTCGATGATGGCCACACGCTTCTCGACGAACTGAAACTGCTCCGCAAGCCACTCCATGTCCTTGGTTACCACGGCATGCCGCACTATCGCCCAGATCCCCTCGCCCGGGGCGTCCGACTCCGCCCCGAACCCGCCGCTGAACATGGTGGGGGCGAGTTCGTTCACGCCTATGCGCGCCAGGTCGTGCCTGCCGATCAGGTCCAGCGCGCGCATCACTATCACGCAGTCACGTATCCACAGCAGCGGGTAGTCAACCGCATTGATACGCGGCATCCCGCACTCCATCGCCGCCATCACGTGGTACGCGCAGCATTGCCACATATGAGAAACACGCGGGTCGGGACAGAACAGCCGCGCGGGAAGCTCCTGCTCCCACCCCGACACGACGTCTGCAATACCTGCCGCGGTCGCGGCAGACGAATCCGGCGCGCCGCGGTGTCTGCTCACGAACTGCAGTTCGCCCTGCCCCGAGGAGTCCAGCGGCAGTGTCGCCCCAAGCAGCCCCACCGGAGAGTCGTGCTGCGCATCCGCCGCAACGACGGTGCACGTGCCCTGAAGATCTTCGAGGCCCACGCGGATGCCGCCGTCAACCACCAGCTCGCATCCCTCCTCGTTCCACACCATAGACTGTATCCTCGCGCCCGCGGGCCCGGAGTCGCGTACGACGACGCAGCACTCGAGAGCACTCATTCCCGGTGCCTTCACACGCACCCGACTGTACTCAACCCCCTGTGTTCCCTCCCCCCCGCGGCTGCACAGACGGTGCTCGACGGTGACGCCGCCCTCAAGCTCGTAGCGCGACACGGCGCACGGCCACCACTTCACCTCGTCGCCCAGCCGCCACTCGATCGCACTGTCTGCCAGCTGCTCCGCCGCGCGCCACGTGCTCCCCGACCGGAACCACACCGACACGCCGCAGGTCCACACGCCCGGCGAGTACACGTTGCCGGGCTCCACCACGGTCTTGTCGCTCCCCTCAGACATGGGGCTGCCCAGGTAGATATGGGTCCGGCCGCGATTGGGGGTCCCCCGCACAGTCTTCGCGAGTTCTTCCACGGACATGGTATCACTCCCGAACGCCGTCGCCCACGCGGGCACGGCTCCGCCTCAGCCCAATAGACACCACGGCATCGCTGTCCCGCTATGCAGAAACGATACTTTTCGGAGCAGATCCGCTCAGCGCTGTCCGCTACGCCGGCTCAAGCGTCCGCGCGATGTTCTTCCGGCCAAGACCGCCGCTCACCATCGTGTAGAGAAGCGACGGGTGCCTGACAAGCCACGGCAGGCGTTTGAATATCCTGCCGGGAAGTTGGCGGGCGAAGTGTTTGTGGAGTTCCTCGTACGACTCCTTGACGCCCTGCTCAAGCTCTTCCGCGCTCATCAGTTTGGGCCTGAACACGGCGTTGGCCCAGCCGAAGTTGGAGCGGTCCTTGTGGTCGAGCAGGCGACCTTCAGCCTTGAACCGCTCGTAGAAGTCGGTGCCCGGGTACGGCGTCAGTATGTAGAGATGCGCGTCATCCAGGTCTATGTCCTTGATCATGTCGACGGTCGTCCGGAAAATGCTCGTATCGTCGGTGTCGAAGCCGAAGATGATAAACGCGGTAACAAGAATCGAGTGCTTGTGAAGCGTGGTGACGATATCCTTGTACTTCTCGACGTGGTTCTGCTGTATCGACGCCCACTCGAGCGACCGGGGATTGACAGTCTGGAACCCCATCTGCACGTTGAAGCATCCGGCCCGCTGCATCGATTCCAGGAGGGGCGCGTTGTCGGCTATTGTGGTAGGCGCCTGGATCGACCAGACCTTCTTGAGCGGCGCGATCCGGTCGAACAGCGCGTGCGCGTAGTCGACATCGGCGAACAGGTTGTCATCAACAAAGAAAATGACCTGCTGCTTGAGCCCCTTCAGCTCCTCGTAGACCTTGTCGATGCTCCTCTTGCGGTAGGTCCGCCACGGTACGTTGGGCAGATAGCAGTACCGGCAGCTGTTGGGGCACCCCCGGGTGATCTGCATGCAGGCGAACCACGACATTTCGTTCAGCAGGTCGCGCCTGGGGAGCGGAACATCATCGAGGTCCACGATCCGCTCGTCGCGGTACGTCTGTTTCAACTGGCC
>CAZJJT010000781.1:0-2193 GCA_964546395.1 uncultured Fibrobacterota bacterium | reverse complement strand
CCGTCAACCGTCAGGGAGATCGCAGCCCCGGCAGGTCCTATCACCTCGAAGTACACGCTGTCACCATCCGGGTCCACGGCCCGTACCTCACCCATGTAGTCACCGTCACCCACCGTGAACACCGTGTCCGACTTCGCATCGAACGTTGGCGTACGGTTGAAGTAGACGACGATCGAGTCCACCACCGTGTTGGCGTAGACGCTGTTGTCGGAGGCCTCCACCACAAGCACATTGCGCCCGTGTGTCAGTGTATGCGACAGTGTCCAGTTGGGAAGCGCAAGTGTTGCCGGCGTGCCGTTCACCGACACCTCGCTCACGCCGCTGTTGTCGAACACCGTTCCGGACACGATGATACTCCCGCTTTCGACCGTCATGTTGTTCTGCGGTTCCACTATCTCGAGTTCCGGCGCGACAGTGTCGACCACGTCGAAATCGTATGTGACAGTCAGCGTATCGATTGTCTTGTTGCCGGCGTTGTCGGTGGCCTCGACAGCCAGGTTGTTCGCCCCCTCCACCAGCGTCAACCCCGCCATCGAGTACTGCGTGCCGTCGAACGCCATGCCCAGGCCATTGAGTTTCACGCCCTGCACACCCGACACATCACTTGCCTGGACGGTAACCGTGATCTGGCTCACCGCCACCACGGCGCTGTCGAGCGGGGAAACGAATGTGATAACCGGTCCCAGGCTGTCGTCCACCGTCGTATCACACGTGACCGCAATGCTCATTTCACCGGGGTTCGCGTTGGGGCTGTTGTCAGACGCCGTCGCACGCAGCGTGTTCGACTGCCCCGGAGTCAGCGGCACTTCACAGCGATAGACCGATCCCGACCGTACCGCGAGTATCCCGTTCACCTTCACCGTGCTGTCACGCACCCCGCTCGCGTCGTTCACCGAAATGACCGCCTCAACCGAGGCTATGTTGATGGTCGCCCCGTTGGTCGGGCTTACAAACGCGATCGCGGGGGCAACCGTGTCGCTCGCGACGAGGTCGTACACCTTGTACCCCGGCTCCGAGGGCTGTGACTGGCCAACCCCGTTGACCGCGATCACACGGTAGTAGTAGCCCGTGCCAGAGACAAATGGTCCGACCGAGTCAACGTACGCCGTGTCGTTTTCCTGCGCGGTACCCACTGCCGTGAACGACGTGCTGCTGGTCCTGCGCTCGACGATGAACGAGGTCTCGTTCCGCGAGTCATCGTTCCACGCCACCCGCATGTCATCACCAAGCATGCTCACGCGCACGTTTCCCGGTGCATGCGGATAGGTCAGCCGTACGACCATTTTGGTGCGTGAAGACTCGTTCTTGCGCAGACTGTTGTCGGTCGCGACGACCGCCAGCGTGGTCGTGTCGCCGACAAGGAACACGGTCGTGCTGAAATACAGCCGTGTCACTCCCTGCACCACCTGTGTGCTGTCGATGAACGCCGACGAACCGTTCACGGTCACAGAGGCGACCCCTGTCTCGTTGTCCCATGCCATGCCTCTGACCGTCACGCTGTCGAAGTCCACCGAACTGGTGTCTTCGGCCGGGGCCGTAACCACAAGTGTCGGCAAGCCGACGTCGTTTGCCAACTCCTCGCCGGCATAGTTGTCTGCCCCCGGATCGATGGGGTTGTTCCGCTCGTACGAGCAGAAGAGCAGCGCGCAGACGACAGCAGCGGCGCCAAGCGCCGCCAGAGCGTGCGAACGGAGTCTAGAATGCAAAACTCACCCCCAGGGCTATGGCGCCTACACCGCCTATGATTGCCGTGATATTTCCAAGCATCGCTGACTGGTCGGTCTGGGCCCACAGGTCTTCCGCTTCCTGCGAGTTCATCGATGCCGTGTAGCTGTCGTACTTCGAGTCCGCATCCAGCCAGAAGTAGGTCGCTGCACCCAGGCCGCCTGCTGCCAGCGCGACCCCCGTCCAGCGAATCACCTTCCCAATCGTTTTGCGCTTGGCACTTGCCTGCTCTCTCTGGGCCGCAAGCCGCTCGCTCGTCGGACTCAGTGTGACGCTCAGGTCCTGCGTCCGGCCCTTCAGCACGGTCACGGTCCGCTCCTGACCCACGAACCCGTCCAGGGCCAACCCCACCTTGTACTCCCCTGCCTCCAACTCCAGGCCTTTCACCGGGGTAGTGCCCTTGTCGTCACCGTTCACCTGCACCGCCGCACCCGAGGGCTCGCTGACCACGCTCAGGTACCCCACCGT
>CAZJJT010000780.1:0-2208 GCA_964546395.1 uncultured Fibrobacterota bacterium | reverse complement strand
AGCCGCGGCAACTGTGTCGTGTTCGCCCCGTACCGTCTCGCGCAGTTCCCCTATCAGAACCGCACCTACCGCCGCATGTACAGCGGCGCGCTGGCCGGACTCGCGCTCCTGGGCGGGCACGCCGACACGACACGCGTGGGGTTCGTCGGTCACTCGTTCGGCGGTTCGGCGGTGCCGCGGTTTGCCTGGGAAGCCCTTCAGCAGCGGGGGTGGGGCACGCACGGCGCCTACTTGTTTGTCATGGCGCCGTTCTACATGTTCCGTATCCGCGAACAGCGTCTCGGACGGTTCCCGAGCCAGGCCAAGCTTATCGTGCAGGTGTACGAAGATGACGACTGCAACGACCATCGCATGGCCAAGGACCTGTTCGAGCATATCGACATCCACCCCGACGAGAAGGACTTCGTGATCCTGCGCTCCGACGCGTGCCCTGCAACCGGCTACGTGCTCCGTGCCGACCACGCCACACCGTTTGGCGAGCAGGACAGCGAGGGGGAAGTGGACGGGCTCGACTACTACGGGGTGTTCCGCATGCAGGATGCGCTCGCGGCGTACACGTTCAGTGGCGACACGGCGGCCAAGCGCGTGGCGCTGGGCAACGGGGATCCGGTCCAACGATCCATGGGGACGTTTCCCAACGGCCACCCGGTACGGACCTGCGTCGTCTCGGACAACGCGCCCCTGGTGCGGCCGCAGTCGTACTACTATTTCAGGTGGTCGCACCCCTGGAACCTTCGGCGGCGCTGGGACCGGGTGAAACTGTCTGACCCGTGGGAGAGGTAGGTCGGTTGAAAGGGGTTGTTGGGCGGCTGGCGCAGGCAGGTCGCTCACGGCGGCCGCGCCACCGGGCCCTTCACTGCAATTGCGGTTCGGGCCTTCGGCCCCGTCGCACCGCAATTTCCATTGCGGTCCCTGCCGCAACACCTTTCCCAGCCGGTACCTCAGCATTTCCAGACAGCTCTTCGGCAGAACTGGTCTAGTGGCTGCATCCGCGCCCGTCGTATACTTCATGCACTGTCTCTTCCTCGTGTTCACAGGAGTGCCGTATGGCCAACAGCAGCTGCCGCATCGTCAACCCCCGCGTGGAGTACCAGACCAACCCAGTCGGTATCGATGAGCCGTCGCCGCGGTTTTCGTGGGTGCTCGAAGACGTTCGGCGCGGGGCGAAGCAGACCGCGTACCGCATCGTCGTGACATCGGGCGGCAAGACGGTCTGGGACACGGGTGTGGCGAAGTCGCCGCGAACCGTGCATGTCGAGTACAAGGGCACGGCGCTTGCGCCCCGTACCAAGTACGAGTGGCAGGTGCGCGTGTGGGACCACGAGGGCGCCGAGAGCAAGCCCTGTGCGATGCAGTCGTTTGAGACTGGTCTGGTGAACGCGAGGAAGTGGGCCGCGGCATGGATCGAAGAGGCTCGCGATGAGCTTGGCACCATGAAGCCCGTGGCCTACCTGCGCAAGGGCTTCACGCTGAACGGGCCAGTCAGGAGCGCCCGGCTGTACGCCAGCGCCCTTGGCGTCTACGAGGCACGAATCAACGGACAGCGTGTGAGCGACACGTACTTCGCACCCGGCTGGACCAAGTACGAGAAACGGGTGCAGTACCAGGCCTACGACGTGACTGCGATGGTGCGGCAGGGAGACAACGCAATTGGCGCGCTGCTCGGGGACGGGTGGTACTGCGGGGAGATCTGCGGCGCGTGGGGCGGCGTGCAGCGCAAGTACGGCGACCAGCCGCGGTTCCGCGCGGAACTCGCGGTGGAGCTGCAGGATGGCAGTATGGTGAGCATTGCCACCGACCGGTCGTGGAAGTCGGTGACAGGCGCGATCGAGTACTCCGATATCTACATGGGCGAGAAGTGCGACGCTCGCCGCGAACTGCATGGATGGGACCGTGTCGGCTTCGACGACAGCGGGTGGGCGGCGGTGCGCGAGAGTGCGCAGAAGGTGGCCGTGGTTGCCCAGCAGGGGCCGCCCGTGCGGATCACCAAGGAGATCCGCCCGAAGAAGCTCACACAGCCGCAGCCGGGGGTGTGGGTATTCGACATGGGGCAGAACATGGTCGGCTGGGAGCGGCTGAAGCTGAAGGGGCCGGCGGGTACCACGGTCCAGGTGCGTCACGCCGAGATGCTCAACCCCGACGGCACCCTCTACACGGAGAACCTTCGACGCGCCAAGGCGATCAGCACCTACGTGCTCAGGGGAGAGG
>CAZJJT010000779.1:0-2213 GCA_964546395.1 uncultured Fibrobacterota bacterium | reverse complement strand
CAAGTATCTTCCACAAGTTTCCCCAATCCGCGGCGGCCATGGCTGTCGCGGGCGTTCCGCTATTCCGGTGTCAGGGAATTGAGGCACATGGCATTGCGCAGCATGACCGGGTTCGGGATGGCGGAGGCCAGCGGCGAGCGCGGCACGTATCATGTCGAGATACGCGCCGTAAACAACCGGTTTCTGGATGTGCAGATGAGGCTGCCGCGCAGCATGGCCTCACTGGAGCAGAAGGCGAAGCTGGTGGTGTCGACGGCGCTGTCGAGGGGGTATGTCACTGTCGTGGTCAACCACAACGGGGCGGCTTCCGAGACGCGCTTGAGCTGGGACCGGGAAGCGGTTGACAACTACATGCGGATATTCCGTGAGGTGATTGGCAGTTGCGGGCTCGAGGGCGGGGTGACGCTGTCGGACCTGATGAAGTTCAGCGACGTGATCAAGGCCGAGACGGTGTCGGTGTCGGATGAGGAAGTGTGGGCGGAGTTCGAGCCGGTGCTGGCGCAGGCGCTCGCGGCGTTCCAGCAGTCGCGCGAGGTGGAAGGCGCCCACACCGAGCAGGATCTGCGGGAGTCGCTGAACCAGATAGCTTCGGCGCTCGAGAGTATCGAGGGGCGTGCGCCTGAGCGCCTGGCGGCCTACCAGCAGCAGCTGCGTCAGCGGATAGAGCAGTTGCTGGGTGGGATGGACGGGGTTGACCAGGGGCGGTTGGCGATGGAAGTGGCGTTGATGGCCGACAAGCTTGACATATCGGAGGAGTGCTGCCGGATGCGGGGGCACCTGAAGGCGTTCGGCGCGACGCTGGGCGGCACGGATGCCGCGGGGAAGCAATTGGGGTTTCTTCTGCAGGAGATGAACCGGGAAGCGAACACGATCTGTTCCAAGGCGAATGACACACAGATATCGCATTGGGGCGTGTCGCTGAAGGAGCAGGTGGAGCGGATACGAGAACAGCTGCAGAACGTGGAATAGCGGTCGAAAGGAGACGGGGAGCATGGACGACAGGAACCTTCTCGAGCTGAACATGGAAGAACTCGAGACGCGCGGGATCAGCCGTTACAAGGCGGTGTTGATGGCGGCGCAGGAAGCGCGGTTCATCAACAACCAGATCCGTCTCGACATCCTCAAGACCGATCAGAAGCCGACCACCCTTGCCCTTCAGCGGCTGTTCGAAGGCAGGGTGGTTGAGGCCGCGGAAGACGGCGAAGCGACAGCATAGGCGCTCGCGGCCTGCGGTTGACCGCCGGCGCCGCCACCGGGCGGGTCTGCCATGGCTATTCCTCAACGCATAGTCCTCGGGGTGTCTTCGGGCATTGCCGCCTACAAGACACCGGACCTCGTACGCCTGCTCCGCAAGCAGGGAGCCGAGGTGCGCGTCGTGCTCACGCCGACCGCAGCTTCTCTGGTGGGCGAGGAGTCGTTGCGGACGGTCTCGGGCGGGCCGGTGTACCGCGACGGTGTGCCGCCGGTGCACGACATGGACCATATCCGTTTGGCCGAATGGGGCGAGTGGATGGTGGTGTGCCCGGCGACCGCCAACACGATTGCCAAGCTTGCCAACGGCATTGCCGACAACCTTCTGACAACCCTCGCGCTGGGTTTCGAGGGGCGGCTGGCGTTGGTCCCGGCGATGAACTCGGCGATGTGGGGGCATGCAACGACCGTACGGAATGTGGCGGCGATCGAGGCGCGCGGCGACGTAGTGCTGCCGGTGGACGAGGGCGAGTTGGCGTGCGGGACGTGGGGTGCGGGACGGATGCTTCCGCTGGAGGCGATTGTCGAGTTTGTCGGCACCCTGTCGGAGTCGAAAGTGCTGGCGGGCCGGCGGGTGCTGATTGCCAGCGGGCCTACCGAAGAGCCGCTGGATCCGGTGCGCGTGATAACCAACCGCTCTTCCGGGCGCATGGGCGCCGCGCTTGCGGCGGCGGCCCGGGCGATGGGCGCGGAAGTAAGCGTCGTGAGCGGGCCCGCTGCCGTGGCGCTTCCCTGGGGCGTCACGCGGGTGGATGTACGCACGGCGCGGGAGATGCAGCAGGCGCTGGAGGAGCGGTTCGCGGACTGCGACGTCTGCATCATGGCGGCTGCCGTGAGCGACTACCGTCCGGAACAGGTCTCGGACGGCAAACTTCAGCGGAGTGAAGACGAGGGGCTGACTGTGCGACTGGTGCCCAACCCCGACATCCTGGCGGGGCTCGGGGCGGCAAAGAAGAAGCAGG
>CAZJJT010000778.1:611-2215 GCA_964546395.1 uncultured Fibrobacterota bacterium | reverse complement strand
ACCCGACGTGCGCGTGCCACTGCTCCTCCCCACCCGGTACCCCGCGCAGCTCCCAAAACCCAAATGTTGCGGTCACCCGTGCGTAGTGTTCTGCACAACCGGCCGTGATTCGGGTTGAACCCTCGTAGTTGTATATTGCTAACCACTTTCGTCTCCCGGAGCGCACCTATATGTGTGGAATAGTGGGCTATGTCGGGCCCAGGGAAGCGTGCCCTATCCTGCTTGAAGGGTTGTCGGCGCTGGAGTACCGGGGCTATGACTCGGCCGGTGTGGCGCTGGTCAACAACGGTAAGTTGCTGCTATACAAGGACAAAGGCAAAGTCGATCATCTCCGGCAGCTTATCAACGGGAAGGTCACCGAAGCCACCACGGGTATCGCCCATACGCGATGGGCCACCCACGGGGCGCCTTCACAGGTCAACGCCCACCCGCACACCGATGCTGGCGGCCGGATCGCGCTGGTCCACAATGGGATTATCGAGAACTACCGCGCAATCAAGGACCGTCTGAAAGCGGCGGGTGTCACCATGCGCTCCGATACCGATACCGAGGTGCTGGCGCAGCTGGTGGGATACTACTATGGGAAGAAGAATGACCTGGCACAGGCGGTGCGCGCGGCCCTGGCCGAGGTCGAAGGCACGTTCGGCATCGCGGTGGTGGCACGGGACAAGCCGGGCTGTATCGTGGGTGCGCGACGCGGCTCGCCGCTGGTGGTGGGGATCGGTGATGGCGAACATGTGCTTGCCTCTGATGCTTCCGCGATAGTGCAGCACACGCGTCGGGTGATCTACCTGAAAGACAACAACCTGGTAGAGTTGACCGCCGACGGGCACAAGGTCACGACACTCGACAACCGCGCAATCACACACGAGATCCACAACCTGGAGTTCAGTGCCGACGCGCTCGCCAAGGGCGGCTTCAAGCACTTCATGCTCAAGGAGATCTTTGAGCAGCCCGACACTATCGAGAACGCCATGCGCGGCAGGCTGCTTCCTGACGAGGGCGCGGCGCGGCTGGACGGGCTGAACCTGGTGCTGCCCGAACTCCGGCGTATCAACCGTCTCATACTGGTGGCATGCGGCACGAGTTGGCACGCAGCACTGGTGGGCGAATACATGCTCGAAGAGATTGCCGGTATCCCGGTGGAAGTCGAGTACGCGTCGGAGTTTCGCTACCGCAACCCGATTATCGATTCGCACACACTGGTGTTCGTGATAAGCCAGTCAGGGGAGACCGCCGACACGCTGGCGGCGCTGCGGGAAGCGCAGCGGAAGGGCGCGACGGTGCTGGGGATCTGCAACGCGGTGGGCTCTTCGATTGCCCGCGAGACGCACGGCGGCGTATACCTGCACGCCGGCCCCGAGATCGGTGTGGCCTCCACCAAGGCGTTCACCTCGCAGCTTACCGTGCTCGCGCTTCTGACACTGCTGATGGGGCGTATGCGACGGATTTCGCACACGGACGGGATGCAGATCGCCAGGGCGCTCGAGCAGGTGCCGAAGCAGGTGCGCAAGATCCTGAAGCTCAACGATGAGATCAAGAACGTTGCGCGGAAGTTTGTCAAGAGCCACACGGTGCTGTACCTGGGGCGTTCGTACAATTTC
>CAZJJT010000778.1:0-601 GCA_964546395.1 uncultured Fibrobacterota bacterium | reverse complement strand
GCTGGAGGGTGCGCTCAAGTTGAAAGAGATTTCGTATGTGCATGCTGAGGGGTATCCGGCGGCGGAGATGAAGCACGGGCCGATAGCCCTGGTGGACAAGGACACGCCGTCGGTGTTTGTTGCGCTCAACGATGGGGTGTACGACAAGGTTATCTCGAACATGCACGAAATCCGGGCGCGTGGCGGGTGGATCCTGGCGATTGCCAATGAAGGCGACAAGGACATCGCTCGCCATGCCGACCACGTCCTTCACGTACCGCGCACCATTCCCATGCTCAGCCCGCTGCTGTCGGTGATCCCGCTGCAGCTCCTTGCCTACCATGTGGCTGCGCTGCGCAAGTGTGAAATCGACCAGCCGCGCAACCTCGCCAAGAGTGTCACGGTGGAGTGAGCGGCGCAGCACCCGTGTGGAGATTGAGACAGTCGCGTGTCTGAGAAACAACATTACGAAGTGAAACTGGACCAGTTCGAGGGCCCCCTCGATCTGCTGCTGTACCTGGTCCAGCGCGACGAGATCGACATTACCCAGATATCGGTCGCGCGTATCACGGAGCAGTACCTCAGCTACCTGGACATGATGCGCGAGCTGAATATCAACGTC
>CAZJJT010000777.1:0-2215 GCA_964546395.1 uncultured Fibrobacterota bacterium | reverse complement strand
CCGAGGGGTTCCGTGACGTACTCAAGAGACACGGCGGCCGCGGTATCGTGATGACCCACTGGAGGGCCTGCAGGGGCGAGAACCGCGAGGAGTTGCTCGGACGCATACGCGAGTTCGGGCCCATCTGCTGTGATTAACGATGTTGGTGAACGTCACGCCCTGGGCGGCAAGGTGGTCGACGTTCGGAGTCGTGATCTGCTTCTCGCCGTAGAGTGGCAGCGATGCTGCCATGTGTCATGTTTTGCCTGTTTCTACCGCGTTCCACTCCAAAGCGGCGTGAATAGCGGCACGGCGTGATACATCTTTCCGCACGAGCAGCACTGTGCCGACAAGCCAATCCGGACCTACGTCGCACCCAGCCCTTCACGGAGAGGTATGAAGGCGTCGTGGACAACAGGAGGTAGTGTGTTCAGACAAATGCCGATCGCAGCACTGACTGCCGCAGCCTGTGCCGCAGTGGCCTGGGCCCAGCAGGGCGACTCCTATCCCGAGCCGACCTGGGAGTCGGCGCAGCACGTGGTCCTGAAAGACTTCCCCCATCGTGGCACCCTGGGCGCCAACCGTGACATCTACGTTCATGTCCCCAAGGGCTACCAGGGCAGTGACGAGCGCTACCGGGTCATCTATTTCTTCGATGGCGAGTCATCACTGAAGGGTGGTGACGGCAAGCCTGGTCGCAAGACCCTCGATGCCGACGTGCATCTCGACCAACTCATCGACGAAGGGCTCATCCACCCCGCAATCCTCGTCGCCATTCCCAATGCGCATGGCGTGGGGCACGACGATGCACTGGAGTCGAGGCGGACAGGACAGCAGCGGCCCACGAGCATGCGCGGGTTCGATCTCTCGCCACAGAAAGTGGAGGGAGAGAAGTGGGCCAGACTGCCGCGGATGCACAACTTCATCGTCAAGGTCCTGAAACCCTACATGGATTCGACGTTCCGGACGATGCCGGAGGCCAGGTACACCGGTGTGTCTGGTTGTTCGCTCGGCGCCAGCGCCTCTGCTCACCTCGCGTATTTCCGCCCCGATGTCTACGGGATGGCAGGCTGCATGTCGGTGTCGATCTTCGGGAACCGTGGACGCGACCCGATGCCCGAGTCGGTCTATCGGAACAGCCAGCCACCGACAGGCGTTCGGTTCTGGTTCGACATGGGTGCCCTCGAGGATGTCAGGTACTTCAAGTCAACACCCACGGTGGCCCAGGCGCTCGCGAAGCGCGGATGGAACGAGGGCAGGGACCTCGCCGTATACATCAAGCCCGATGGCACGCACAGCTATCCGTCGTGGCACGCAATCATGCGCAACATGTTGTACTTCCTGCTCTGGAAGGAGCCTGCGAAGGTTACCGGTATCACGCTCCGGCAGATGGACAACGCCGGGAAGGCGCCGTTGGACCTGGCGGCCCTCGGAGAGAAGGCGCACGCCGTGGTTGAGGTGGCATACGAGCACGGGCTCAGGACGACTGCCGTGAGCGTGCCCATCCGGAGTACCGACAAGAAGGTTGCCACGGTCGACAACACATACGTTGGTCAGGTGCTGCCCGTATCGAAAGGCGAGACGCTGCTGCGCGCCGACTTCGACGGCTTCGCCGACTCGCTGCTGGTGGTCTCGTACCAGCCCGGCACGGGAGAGAAACTGGCCGCGACGCGCAGGAAGAAGCCGCCCACAATCGATGGTGCACTCGGCGATTGGACAGAGCTGCCGCAGGGCTCTGAGCCGTACGCGTTCGCCGTGGCGTACGACAAGAACGCGCTGTACGTCGCGGTGAAGGTGACCGACGATGACATCCGCTCAGAACCGGGCGGCGCGCCCTGGAGCCAGGACGGTATCGAGGTGCGCATCGACAGCCGCAAGGACCCTCTCCGCTCGGCAGCGCGAGGCACGGGCGAGATGGACGATATCCTCCTGGTGGCTGCGAGTCCGGGAGCCAGCCCGGGAGAGGCAACACCGGTGTCAAAGGAGCGGCTGCCGGAGGGCACGAAGGTTGAGTGCGTGAAGGACAGCAGTGGCTATGCCCTGGAGGCCCTGGTGCCGGTGTCGTACCTGGACGGGCAGCAGGGGGGGCCGTGGTCGGCAGTCCGCGTCAACCTGATCGTCAATGACCTCGACGGTGACGCGAAGAGCCCGACCAAGTACGAGTGGCGTCCCGACTGGCGGTCGGAGACGCACCAGATTGGCTCGGGCACGTTCGTGAAGAAGTAGGTAAGTCAGC
>CAZJJT010000776.1:1074-2219 GCA_964546395.1 uncultured Fibrobacterota bacterium | reverse complement strand
TATCGAGCTGGACCGTGGGGTGCGGCGGCCCTCAGTGAACGTGCTCAATACCGGGGGCTATATCGACAACCTGCCGCGCACGGGTGTAGTGGAGGTCCCCGCGGTGGTGGACAAGTCGGGTCCGCATCCTGAGCACATTGGCGCGGTCCCCGAGCCGTTCGCCGCCTACCTGCGCACGCAGTACGCCATACACGACACACTCACCGAAGCGTACCGTACGCGCTCGAAGAAACTGCTGCTGCAGGCGCTGCTGCTCGACCCGGTGGTGAACAGCATCACCGAAGCAGAGAGTCTGCTGGACGAGATGCTGGTGCTGCAAAGGCATTTCCTGCCGGTGTTTGCCTGACTGCAGTGCGGGGCGTTCCAGCCTGAGCAGGGGCGCGGTCTGACGCTCCTCGTTACCCCGCGCAGCTCATGGGTGCGGCCCGCGCGCACCGCAATCGGCACAGCATTCTCACACGTATATTGCGTTAGACCACCGAACCCCCACGGAGACCACCAGTCATGTTTCTCTCCCCCCTGAACGACGGCAACAGACCCCAGAAACGCGCCTGGGAGAACTTCACCCTGTTCGCCAACAACAAATACTACGCCCTCTTCGGCACCGGCGTGCGCAGCGAGCAGAACCCGAGCGGGCATCCCAACGCAATCGATGTGGCGGAGTCCGACGACGGTGTGCACTGGCGATTTGTCGCGCGCGACCAGATCCCCCTGCAGGGCGCGCACTGCGGGTTCGGGATCGTGCACCTTGGCGGCCGGTTCCTGTACTACCCAACCTGTTCCAGCAAGGAGCGCGGCACGCATTTCAAGGTGTACGCCACGAGCGATTTCCGCACGTGGGAGCATCTCGGCGATCGCTACGACGTCGGTCCGGACAAGCGGTGGTATGCAGGGCGCTGGGATGAAGTCGACGTGCTGGCGGAGCAGGAGGACGGGCACGAGGTGTACTACGGGTATATCACCTCAGAGGTGCGCGATGATGTCGGGCCGTTTTCGTGCGGGCTGATACGAAGCACCGACGGCGTGCAGTGGGAGGTGCTTCCGCCTCCGGTAATAGAGTGGGGCGAGATCCCACAGCACCAGATGGAGCTGAATTTCTGCGAGAAAATAGACGGGCGCTACTATCTCAACATGTCGGGCCGCTA
>CAZJJT010000776.1:0-1064 GCA_964546395.1 uncultured Fibrobacterota bacterium | reverse complement strand
AGCGTGCTTGGCTTCGATGCGACCAATACCGTGGTCCGTTGGAACGCGATCGTGAAGACCATGGAGCTGTATCCGGACAGCTTCACGGACTTGGAGGTCGGTAGCGGCTACTCGCTGTATACGTTTGTGGGCGATTCGCCGCGCGGGCCGTTCGTGCCCGACCGCGAGCTGTTCCGATTGTGCGGCACCACCCGGCACAATGTCACCTGGCTCGCGCACACGGTCCACTCCCCCGATGGGCTGCTGGTGGCGCAGTGGCTGAGCGCCAAACAGGAGAACGATCTCCCGAGCGACCATTTCGCGGTCGGCACGCTCAAGCGCCTGGCCTGCGAGGACGCTCACCTGCGGCTGCGCTACTGGGAGAACAACGAGACAGCCAAGGGTAACACGGTGCCGATCGATGTGAACCGAATGCACGTGGTGCACCCGGCGGCTGCGGTGAAGACCGAACGGGACACGTGCACGGTCGACGGTGACGGGGTGCTGCTGTCAGGGTCGCGTGACGGGTGCCTGGTAATACTCGACCCGATGTTCAGTGCCGAAAGGGGGTTCGTGATAGAGGCAACGATGAGCGTGCGGGACAACCGCCGAGGGACAGCCTCACACCAGCACGCGGGCGGCGCGGGGTTCTACCTGGAGAGCGAGCCGGGCACGGGGTGTGCCGTGGTGCCTGACACGCTCGGCGTAACGCGGATCGGCACGCTGCGCTACGCGGACCACCGGATCACGGACAGTGATGTGTATCGGCATGCGGGGAAGATGCTCGCGGACGGGCGTTCGGGAGTGCTGCAGGGCACATGCGCGTTCGAGTGGCAGGACACGGTCGGCCCGTACGGACACGCCTCGTATGCCGGCGTCCGTCACGGCCGGGAGCACGCGTTGCGCCTGATCGCCCGCGGGGAGTACTTCGAGATGTTCATCGACGACTACTACGTGCAGACCTGGATTATCCCCGAACCGTTCAGTGGACGCGTGGGGCTGATCGTGTTCGACGGCACCTGCCGGTTCAGCGAGCTGAGGGCGTGGGAGCTGAATCTGTAGCAGGCGAACGGCAAGTGCATGCG
>CAZJJT010000775.1:0-2223 GCA_964546395.1 uncultured Fibrobacterota bacterium | reverse complement strand
GCCGAACCCTTCGGGTTCAGTCGAGTTATGTCTCTTGCGCAGTGTTGCTGTACCACCCGTAATACCGTATCTGGTGCTCGCCCTTGTTGGGTATATGCTGCGTGACTTCGGCCAGGAAGTCCAGCGGCTCGAAGATCTCATGATTACGGGGAATACCCTCCATGATAGTCTGCTCACCGGACTTGGGGAAAGACCAACACCGGGGGTGCGAGGCCCGGTACACCACCTTGCCGTCCTGCGTGCGGAAGAGCATTCGGGAAAGTGAAAGTGGTGAACGAACGATGTAACCGACAAGGCGTCTCATACCTTCGCGGTCGTCCTGGGCGATGCGCACGGAGGCGTTCACCGAAAATCCCGAATGCCGCCATGAGCGCATGGAGGCCACGGTCTGCTCGTCTATCTTGTGCGTGTCCAACAACAGCGCGAACACCCGCTCCCGCCAGATATCCTCAGCACGCTGCATCGAGACGTGCGGCATGGGCACGAACCGGCCATCGCCAGTGAACGCTCCCTCGGCGGCTATTGCATGGACGTGCGGGTGGAAATTGCAGAGATCCCCCTGTGTTTGCGGGGTGGCAATCATGGCCGGCACGGCCTCGTCGTCACGCAACTCCAAGGCAACGACCTCACGCAGCGTCTCGTAGGCCGCACGGCAGAGCTTGCCGAGCAGCGACCGATCGAAGCGGAAGTAGACCCGCAGACGTCGCGGCATGGTGAAGACCCACTGACGGTGGGGCACGTCCGCGAAGATCTCGGTGTTGAGCCGTAGCGCCAGCATCAACGCTCGCTTCTGATCGCAGGACGGACACGCCCCCCGCTGCCGGCAAGAGTACGCCACATGATACTCGGCCTTGCAGTCCGGGCAGCGCACACGCGCAAAGCCGAACCTGAGGTCGCCGCACTTGAGGAACTTGTCTATGGAGGCCCGAATGATGGAGCGCCAGTACCCGTACCGCTTCTCGTAGCGCTCCGCGTACTTGGCCTCGAACTCATCGAAGTGGTCACGGACCACCTGGTAGAGCGGGGACGCCTCAGGGTCACGCCGGCGGTAGAACTTCTCGACCTTCGAGCCGGTCCGCTTGAGCACGCTGTCGTCTGACCACCCACCGCGGCCCTTGCTGCGCCTTGTACGTCGGGGCTTCGCGTACCGTCCGCAGTACCCATCTGAACGAACCTGTGCGTGCTGCTGAAGCTGTGGCAGTGACCCTGACACCGACTCTCCCCGGCTGAAAACCGGGAAGGCTCATCAAGCACCGTGCCGTGCAGGGAAATGCCGCCTCTGCCGCCTCAGGGTGCATCGCCAACACGCAGGGACGCGACACGGTGGGCCGAACAGTCGCGAAGGCACGACCGCGTTGCGGCAGGGACATCGCCCGCCATATCTTTACCGAGGAGAGGGTGACCGTCGCGGAGGGCGGCTGTTGACCGTAGGCAACACAACAAGCCAATGCACCTCACACGCGGCGCTGGCACTGGTAGTCAAAACATGAAGAGGCGCCGCGGGAGGTGATCGGCGCGCTGCACCTGACTGAGGCAGGTGAGCGGCTCGTTCGGCGACAGACAGATCCTGGCAACACCATCGTCGCCCATCCGGCCGGGAATTTGCAAATTGTTCGCCAATGATGGCAGCAATTGTCCATAAAGGGTATACCTGCTGCTGCGAGCATAGCCCAGACCGACTGCTTCATGCAGGCGCCTCCCGAACAGTGTGTACACCCCCAACATGGCAGCAGACAGGTAGTTTGGTTGCTGCACCTGCTCCCGGCGTATCTTACCTGCCTGCGCCCTTCACACAGGGAGACACCATGCCTCGCCGCTCCGCTGCACCTCGGGTAACTGTTGCGCCCCACACCGGTGTGCCCACGCTGCATGTCGATGGGGTCCCGAATGCCGGTATGACCTACATGACCTACAAGCCGACCCCGAAGCACTTCGCGCAGTTCGGCACGGCCGGTGTCGACTTCGTGTCGCTGCTCGTGGCGGCCAACCACTACCCGCTGCACACGCGCTCGGTGTGGCTCGACGACAACCGGTTCGACTTCTCGGAGATGGACCGCCTGCTCGGGATGGTGCACCGTGCCAACCCCTCCGGGCTCATCTTCCCGCGCGTGTTTCTCTTCTCGCCTGCCTGGTGGAACGAGCGCAACCCGCGCGAGTTGATGCACTACCACGACGGCAGCACGCGCAAACCCATGGAGTACTTCGTGCGCGACCAGCAGATGC
>CAZJJT010000774.1:0-2225 GCA_964546395.1 uncultured Fibrobacterota bacterium | reverse complement strand
CTCCGCACACCCTCGAGCTTGATCCAATACTGCTCTGTCGGCTCGAAGCGGCTCCCCCGCACTTCCACGCTGCCGCCGTCACGTTCCGCAAACGTCACCCCCGACAGGTTCAGCCTCCCACCCGGGCCGTGCAGGTACACTGGATCCGACTTCTCGTAGAGTGAGTGGGCGGCGGTCGAATGCCGCGTGAATCTGCGTGCGGCGCTGAGCGGCTCGAGCGTGAACGACCCACTGGCAATCGTACCCAGCACGCAGTCCGCGCCCGATCCCGGGTCTGCCGCGATTGCCGCGCATTCGAGGATCTTGCCGCAGTGCACCGCGAGCCCGCGGTCGAAACCACGCATGACAGGCAGAGCGGCAAACACCGAAGGGTCGTATGCGCGCCCGGCCAGCACCACGGTGCAGCCCTGTTCCAGCGCACCAATCACCGGCTCCACACCCATCTGGGCAACCAGCGCCCCGCTCGACTCCACCGCGTCCACGCTCAGCGGGGCAAGCCCCTCGAGCGGTTGCGTGCGGTTCCGCCCGATCGCGTCGAGGACGGTCTGCGTGTCGATGTCGGCATGCAGCACACCCATCCGGAACGACAGGTGCTCCTCTGCCGCAATCTCTTCGACTATCTCCCGACACCACTGCACGTGCGGGGCAGCGCCGCACCCACCGGCCGTCCCGACAACCACCGGTACGCGTCGCGGCACCGCAGCGGCCAGCATGATCCGCAGGTCACGCTTGACTGCGGTGCGGTTGGTAAACGATCTGCCGGCGCCAAGGTAGTACGGTCCGGGGTCCACCGATCCCGCGTCAACCGCAATCACATCGGGCTCACGCGCCATGCCGGCGGAAAACGACTCCTCGGGGAAACCGTAGCCGAGAATCGCCGTCGGCGAGAGTATCCTGATGACCGCAGCGCCCACAATGCCTCCACTGGTCTGCTGCAACGGCGGGCAAAATACACCCGCCGTCTCGCATCTATCTTCGGGCAGCAGCCGCGACATCCGCCGGCATGCGTCCAAGGAGCGAACCATCCCCCATGCTGCTCTACCTCATCCGCCACGCCGAGTCTGAGGGAAACGCGACCAATGACTACTCAACGGACCGGCATGACCGGCTCTCCGCGCACGGCCTGGCACAGGCAGATGCCCTGGTGGAAACACTGAAGACGGTCACCATCGACCACATCTTCGTGAGCCCGTTGCTCCGGGCACTCCAGACCGCAGCCCCGTACCTCGAGGCAACTGCCCGCGTCGCGACCGTATGGCCCGAACTCGCTGAGGCGTGCTGGCAGCAGCCCTGTGTCGATACGCCCTCTGCACACTGGCGGCGTGAGCCGTACGCGTTACCGGACCGGCTCGCCGCACGGTTTGGTTTCGGGGGGGAGGCGGTACGACCGGTGGGTGACGAGACGTATGCCGAGGGTCTCTGCCGGGTCCACCATGTCGGCAAGCACCTGCTGCGCCCCTTCCTCCACTCTCCAGCGTCGGTGCTGCTGGTGTCGCATGGCTTCTTCGTCGAGCGCCTGATGAACGTACTCCTGCGAACCGACACACGCTACGACCACGACAACGCCGCCGTGAGCCTGCTGCACTACGACGGCGAGTGGGACCTCGAGTTCACCAACCGCCTGGGCTCTCCTCCCGGGCATGGCTAGCGCCAGCCCGGTACACTGCGCCTGCGGTATCCCAGCGGCGTCTGGCCCGTCTGCTGCTTGAACACGCGCGAGAAGTACTGCGGGTTCGCGTACCCCAGTTCGGCCGCGATATCCACCACCGAGCGGTCCGTCTGCGCGAGCAGCTCCTGCGCCTTGTCCATGCGACTCTCTATCACGTACTGACGCGGCGACACCCCGGTCACATCCTTGAACACATGGCTGAAATGGCTCTCGCTCATGAACGCTTTCTCGGCGAGTTCGGCCAGCGAGAGGTCGGTGCGCATCCCGGTGTGGATCAGGTCGATGATGTGCCCGATCCGCATGCGCTTCTCTTCGGTGTTGCTCTCGGCCGCGTTGCGGTAGTGCGACAGGGCCCGCCACAGCAGCACCACGAATTGCGTAAGGAACGCCCCGCGCATCACCGCACTCCACCGATCCACCGGCTGGTTCTCGATCACGATCTGTTCGAACACGTTGCGGAACCGCTCCCGCCAGGGCAAGTGGAACACATGCGCAAGCTGTTCGGGGCCGGGGAACGGCACGCTGCCCACATCGGTGTCCAGGAACCGCAGGCACA
>CAZJJT010000773.1:0-2239 GCA_964546395.1 uncultured Fibrobacterota bacterium | reverse complement strand
CGAGACCATCATCGCACCGTTCACGTTCGATGTGCCGAAGGCCCCCGAGGATCTCGAGCGCGAACGCGCTGAAGCGACCCAGAAGGTGCTGCTGGTGGTGGACTATGACAATGACGTGCGCAGGCAGGTGCTGCTGAAGCTCCGCGCGCTCCAGAAGTCGTTTCTGCAGTTGGTGGATGCACGGACGGCGGACTCGGTGCGGACGGAGGTCCGTACGGCGCTGGCGCGCGACCTGTCGGAGGCGGCGGTCAGTACGCTGCGCGAACACATGTACCTCTTCGACGACGCGTTGCTTCAGGCGGACAAGGCGCTTACGCGCGGCGTGCTGAACACAGTGCTGGTGGAGTCGGCCCAGAAACTCGAGGAACTTCGCACCCGGTACAACACGCAGTTCCCGAGCTACCGCATCTACAGCAAGGTATTCGTCGTTTTCCGGCGCGACTCGGTGGAGAGCACCCTGCCTTCCTCGGACATCCCGTTCAAGCGGGCGGCCCTGGAGGGGATCATCAGCACGCTCCGGACCGCGGGGCGGTTTGAGGCGGTGCAGTTGAACGCGATCTACGAGTTGCTGTTCTCGTGTCTGGATGCCAACGTGCATGTGAACGAAGAGGAGACCGTGGCGCGTCAGGCGGCGGCGGCAGACGCGGTGTTGCCGATCAAGGGCAAAGTGATCAAGGACACGGAGATTGTCCGCAAGCACCAGGAGGTGACCCCCGCGATTGTCGAACGGCTCCGCGCGCTGCAGCTGGCGATCGCCTCGATACGGAGCGCGGATGAGCGGTGGCGGATCGTGACGGGGAACGTTGGCCGGCTGGCGATGGCGCTGCTGCCGCTGCTGTTTCTGGGTTTCTACGTGCGACGCTACCACGAACCGGTGGTGCGCAACCCCAAGCACGCTGGGGCGCTGGTGGTGCTGGTACTGCTGCAGGTGGCGCTGATACGGGCCGGTATCGGTATCGCGCCGCGGTTGTTCGAGGGCAGCACGGAGCTTGCGCAGATCATGCCCGAGTACCTCGTGCCGGTTGCCGTGGGGCCGATGCTGGCGACGATACTGTTCAGCGCGGAACTGGGGTATGTGATCGCGCTGTATACGAGCCTGTTCCTCGGGGTGGTGCTGGGGTTCAAACTCCACATGGTGATGTTCGCGTTGCTGGGCGGGTTCGTGGCGGCATACGCGATCAAGAACGTGCGGTACCGCTGGGACTTTTTCAGATCGATTCCAGCGATGGTGGTGATATATGCGGTGATGGTGGGGTTGTGGCAGGTGAGTGCGGGACGTCCCTCGGCGCTGTCGGCACTGGTGCAGAACATGGGACTGGCGACGATCAACGCGATACTCTCGACCTTCGTGGCGATGATGGTTACGACGGTGTTCGAGAACCTGTTCGATATCACTACGAACATGACGCTGGTGGAGCTGTCGGACATGAACAACCCGGTGCTGAAGCGCCTTTCGATCGAGGCGGCCGGGACCTATAACCACAGCGTGCTGGTGGCCAACCTTGCGGAGTCGGCGGCGGAGCGTATCGGGGCCAACACGCTCCTGGCCCGTGTCGCGTCGTACTACCACGATATCGGCAAGCTCGAGAAAACCGACTATTTCATCGAGAACGTGCTGGGCCCCGAGCGCAACAAGCACAACAAGCTGGCGCCTTCGATGAGCGCGCTCATCATCTCTTCACATGTCAAGGAAGGTGTGGAACTGGCGCGCCAGTACCGGCTTCCGAAGGTGATACAGGATGCGATTCTGCAGCACCACGGTACGAGCCTGGTGTCGTTCTTCTACGAGAAAGCGCTGGAGCAGGACCCGCACAAGCAGGTGAAGGAGGCGGACTTCCGCTATCCGGGGCCGCGGCCGCAGAGCCGGGAATTCGCGGTGATCATGCTGGCCGACTCGGTGGAGGCGGCGTCTCGCAGCCTCGCGACCAGTTCGCCGCGCCTGCTGCGGGACCTGGTGAAGAAGTTGATCCGTGACAAGTTCATGGCGTCGCAGCTTGACCAGTGCGACCTTACCTTGCGCGACCTGGATGAGATTGTGGAAGGGTTCATGCCGGTGCTGCAGGGCATTTTCCATACGAGGATCGAGTACCCGAACGCGTAGCTGGTGGAGCAGCGGGTGAAGCAGGTTGAGAGGGTGGAACAGGAGATGAAGCAGGGGAGGAGTTCCTCTTTGACCTTGTCGCCAACTTCAGCCCTATCCTCACACTGACGGGAGCAACAGTGCAAGCGCCAAAGAGTT
>CAZJJT010000772.1:0-2247 GCA_964546395.1 uncultured Fibrobacterota bacterium | reverse complement strand
GCCGAAGAGGACAAGAGCCCCGGCGAGGTCGGGTTCTATCTCGACTTGTACAAGACGCTGCGACAGGGAAGGAAACTCGTGGTGACGCCCGAACAGGTGCGGCGGCAGATGTGGGTGCTCGAGCAGTGCCGCAGGATGGCCCCCGTCTAGGAATCACACCGCAATGAGCGAGTACCAGCATCTGGGTAGCCCCCTCGATCGCTCAGCATTGCCGCAACCGGTGTTCGCGGGCAGACCAGACCTGGTGGAGTTCTACTGGAGAACGTGGGAACTGGCGTGGGACCACGTGGTGCTCAAGCCGGGCGCACCGCAGTCGCCGTACATCGATGAAGCGTTCGACCCGGACATCATCTGGATCTGGGATACGTGTTTCATGGTGCTGTTCTGCCGCTATGCGCCGCACGTGTTCCCGGGCATCCAGAGTCTCGACAACTTCTACGTGCCGCTGCATGACGGCGTGACCGTACCACTGCTCATCCGGCACGTCGATAACCCGCCTCTCTTCGCATGGGTTGAGCATGAGCACTTCCTCCACACGGGTGACCGCTCCCGCCTTGAGCATGTCTACGCTGAGAAGCGGTATCTCCAGAAGCATTTCGAGATGTTCGAATCGTTCCGGTGGGGCATGCAGCACCCTCTCTCCGACGCCAAGGTGCGTTGCGAGAGGACGCCGTACGGGTACCGCTGGGCGGGCGTGTTTTCCGGCATGGACAACTCGCCGCGCGATGAGGGCAGTTGGCTGTGGTTCGATGCGGCTGCGCAGCAGGCACTTGCCGCGCGCAGCATCGTCGCGATTGGCCGGCAACTGGGCGACACGTCGGAACTCGACCGCTATGAGCGGTTTGTTGAAGATACCCGCGCACTGCTTGACAGGTACTACTGGAACGAAGCGGACGGGTACTACTACGACATCAGTCCGGACGATCCCGGCAAGCAGCACCCCGTGCCAACACCCGCAACCTACTGGCCGCTGCTTGCCGGCCTGTGCTCAAAAGAACAGGCTGCGCGCCTTGCCGCGCACGCCGCCTCCCCTCAGGAGTTTGGCGGTCCACTGCCCTGGACCAGTCTCCCACGCAGCAACGCCGAGTTCAGGCCCAAAGGCAACTACTGGCGTGGCGGGATCTGGCTGCCCACCGCCTACATGGCCACGCGCGCCTTGCTCAGAAACGGCTACCACGAGATCGCCGACACCAACGCGGCAGCACTGGTTGATCACATGGCCCGTACCTGGCGCGAGTATGAACCCCACACGGTCTGGGAGTGCTACAGCCCGACCGCACCTCGCCCGTCAAGCGACAAGGACGACGAGAGCTGCGTGCGTGGCGATTTCTGTGGGTGGTCCGCACTCGGCCCCATCGCCCTGTTCATCGAAAACGTTCTGGGGTTCTACGAAGTGGACGTTACGGTGCCGCGCGTGTGCTGGCGACTCGACCGCAGCAAGGGCCCGCACGGCATCCGCAACTTGCGTGTCGGTGGGGTCGTGGTGAGCCTGGTGTTCGACGGCGCCCAGGTGGTGTGCGAAACATCGGCGCCGCTGAACCTGCTGCTCAACAGCGAAACGGTTGCGCTTCAGCCCGGGCGCACGGCCGTCGCCTAGCGCACCACCCCGAACACACGAAGCATCTCTCCGGCGAGGATCACGTTCCCGACCGCATTGAAGTGGCCGTTGTCGCCGTAGATTGTGTGGATACCGTGGTGTTTGCTGAGTTCGCGGGCCTTGGCTGCCAGCGACGGGCCCACATCCACGTAGTGCACGCCCTTCATCGTGTCGGCAAGCCCTTTGAGCACCGCGTAGAACGCGCGCCGCCCCTTCATGGTACCGCCCTTGGGATAGCCAGGACCATGCTGGCTCACTCCGAAGAACAACACCTGGCACCCAGCCCTGGTGAGCCGCTGTGCGTATGTGGTCATGAGATCGCGGTACTCTTTCACCGGGATCCGCAGGCGAACGTCGTTGCCTGCAACCGACGATATCACCCAGTCGGGCTCGCGCTGGAACACGGTCCGTTCGAACTTCTCGGTGAGCGTGCGGCAGGTCGCGCCGCCCGACGCTGCATTGTAGAATTGAAGTTTCAGTTCGGGACGCCAGCAGAACAGCATCTCGGCCATGTAGTCGGGCCACGGCTTGTCCCAGTTCATCAGACGCAGGAACGGCCACGTGTCCTGACTGCCGACACTGCGGCGGTTGGTGGTGCTATCGCCGTCAAACACAATCAGCTGATTCTTCTTGAGCGTGAGAGCCATGGT
>CAZJJT010000771.1:0-2247 GCA_964546395.1 uncultured Fibrobacterota bacterium | reverse complement strand
GAAGGACAACGGAAAAGTGCTGCGCGGAACGGTCAGGTCACTTGACAGGCAGATCGGGGCACTCCTGGGGCGTGCTGATGCGTCGGCCCTCAGACATGTCGCCGTGCTCGGGTGCGGCAGTTCGTACTTCGGGGCGGTCAACGTGGAGCAGGCGTTCGAAACACTCGCGGGCATCCACGCCAAGGGCGTCGAGGGGTTCGAGTTCGCGGCGTACCAGAACATGGATCTTATCGACGAAACCTGTCTCGTGCTCGGGTTCACGACGGGCGGCGGGACTGAAGCGCTGGTAGACTCGTTCAAGCGGTGCCAGCCGCGCAACGCTCTCACTGTCGCTGTCACCGCCGTGGCCGACAGCCCCATCGCGAAGATCGCAAAGGAGGTCCTGCTGACTGGGGCCACCGACGAAACCGACATCGTCAGGACCAAGGCCAACACGATGTTTCTGATCAGCATGCACCTCTTCGCTGTGCGTCTCGGCCAGGCCCGCGGGTACCTGGACGCAGAACGGGCGGAGCGCTACGTTGCCGCGATCGACACCTGTATCGACGGTATCGTGGAAGTGCTCACGAAGGTGGAGCCCACCATCAAGGAACTCGCCCGGAAGTACGCCGGTTGCACGGCCTGCCTGATGCTGGGGACGGGGCCGAATGTCGGCACTGCCCAGACCGGGGCACTGATGGCGACCGAGATGGCGAAGATCCACTCGTGGGGTGACGAACTCGAGAATTTCCTGCATGGGCGGTTCAGAGAGGTGAACCAGTCCGAACCGCTTGTGATCGTGGCTCCCGATGGCGCCGGGTCGAAACGGGCGCTGGATTTCCTCACGGTCACTGCGCATGTCAAGGCACCGACCATCGTGTTCACCGACACGCCCACGGCAGGCATGCAGCGGCTGGCGGTGCACGTGGTGCAACTGAAGGGGGGGATCCCGGAGATACTGACACCGATCCTGTACCTGACACCGCTCCATCTCTACGGGTACCACCTGGCTGTCGCGAACGGCCAGGACCCGAACGTACGGCGGTACCCCGACATAGTGCCCACGACAACCAGGTACACGGGAGAGCAGTAATGGCACAGAGAAACGTGGTACTCATCGGCGCCGGCAGCATCGTGTTCACGTCGAGCCTGCTCGCGGACTTCATCGCCGAAGGAGGTGAGTGGGAACTCCGGCTGGTCGACATCAACGAAGACGCGGTGGATGTCGCGTACAACCTCGCCGCGCGGATGGTCGAGATCAAGGGACCGCCGATCACGCTGAAGAAGTCGACTGAACGCCGGGAGTTCCTGCCCGGGGCGGACATCGTGATTGTCTCGCTGGCGGTCGGCGGACGGGCGGCGTGGGAAGCTGATATCGAGATCCCCCGTAAGTACGGCATCTACATGCCCGTGGCCGACACGACAACACCCGGCGGCATCGCGCGGTCCATGCGCACGCTGCCGGTTATGGTGGACGTGGCCAATGACGTGAAGGAGCTCTGCCCCGGCGCGCTGTTCCTCAACTACGCCAACCCCATGTCTGCCATCGGCCGCGCCATCGCACGGTACGCGCAGATTGGTGTCTACGGTCTGTGCGACGGGCCCCCGGGTGTGCGCAAGCGGTTTGCCGACTTCCTCGGTGTGGAGGAGCAGCGCTGCGATTTCCGCGCAGTGGGCTTCAACCACTTCGTGTGGCTCACGCGGTTCACGGTTGACGGCGAGGACGGGTTCCCGCTGATCAGGAAGAAGAACGAGCAGCTCGCGGCACAGGGCTGTCCCCCCGGCGATGACCCCGATCACCCGCTGGCCTGGGAACTGTTCGATCTCACCGGCTATTTCCCCCTCTCGCGCGACCGCCACATCACCGAGTTTTTCCCCCAGTTCTTCTCCCACGGCACCGGACGGCACTACGGCAAGACGCTCGGTGTGGACCGGTTCAACGTGTACCCATTTATACAGGGCGCCGCGAAGGATTTCGAGACACTTCGCGCGATCGGCGAGGGGAAGGTGGCGGTGCCCGACAGCATGTTCCATGCGTACGCCGGTGAGAAGGGCACCGCCAGGCTGAGTTGGGGGATCATTGCGGCACTCGACGGGGACCAGCCGGTCTGCCACCATGTGAATATCCCCAACACAGGGCAGGTGGCCAACCTCAAGCGAGACCTCGTCGTGGAGTGCCCGGTGGACTTCTCGAAGAAGGAAGTCGCTGCCGAGCAACTGGGCACTGTCCCGATATCGGTGCTTGCATTCATGGAGAGTGCCTACGTC
>CAZJJT010000770.1:0-2250 GCA_964546395.1 uncultured Fibrobacterota bacterium | reverse complement strand
GCATAGCGTAACTCGCGCAGCGCGCGGCTGTAGCGCGTTTCGCCCAGGCTCTCGGGCGGTTCGTCCACGGTGCGTATCTCGTCACCTGTCCGCGTTGCCCAGCGAAGCGTGTCCCAGATGTGCTGGCGTCCGCTGAGCTTCGCCTGGCCGTTCTGTGCGACCACGTCCATGCCTGGGTAGTCCTGGAATGCGCCTGCCGCGCTTCCTCCGGCGCACAGAGAGGCGATGGCCCCGTTCTCGTACGTGATCGTGACCAGTGCGACGTCCGCCTTCGGTCGCCCCATGCACGCGCGGGTCCGTGCGTAGAGTGAGACGGGCGTCCCGAGCAGCAGGTTCACACAGTCGAACAGGTGGCATGAGTTCTCGTTGAAGTAGCCGCCGCTCACCTCTGAGGCCCACATCCAGTGACTGGCAGGGGGGAGCCAGTGCGAAAGGTAGGCGCCCGTGAGTGTGAGCGGCGGCCCCAGTTCGTCGTCGAGCAATGTGCGGAGGCGCTGGAGTGCGGGAAGGAAACGGAAGCTGAATCCGGTCATGACCCGCGCCTTCTTCGCACGGCACAGCGAGGCCAGTTGCCCGGCGTGCGACGGATTGAGGGCCCACGGCTTCTCGACGAAGGCAGGAACACCGCGTTCCGCGGCGGCTTCGAGCAGGCGCGCGCGCGACTGCGGCGGCGTGGCGATTACCACTCCGTCGAGTGCCTCATTGGCAAGCATCTCGACCCCGTCGGTGTACCTCCGCACGTTGTACTGCTCCGCATGACGCCGGACCGACTCTTCGCTCATGTCGGCGACGGCCACCAGGCGAGCGCACTCAAGGTTCGCGATCGTGCGCACATGGTGCGTCCCGAAATTCAATCCGATCACGCCAAGGCGAAGTGCATCACTCATCCCAGGAATCCTGTGTGTGTGCCTCTGTGGCAGCGTTGTACACCTGATTCACGAACACGTCCTGAGTCCAGCCGTCGTCGTGGTCATCTCGTAGCGCCTGCCCGTCCGCGCCGACTCCATCGCTCCACACATCATCTCGGTGATATGTCTGCCGAAGTTGACATCCACCACCGGCTGCGTGCCCCTCCGGATACAGTGCAGGAAGTGTGCCGTTGAGGCCTCGTAGTAGTTGAACGCACCCTTCGGTGGTATCGGCCACTTCGCCTTCGAAAAATCGCCGGGCTGCTCGAAGTGACACCACCCGTCCGCGTCGGTCTCGGGCAGAACGTCCTTCTTCGAAGAGATAATCGACGCGAAGTGGCGGTGCCCGAACACCAGGTTGCCCTCGGTGCCCCAGACGCGCAGCCCGCCGCCCGAGAGCCCCTTGGGCACGGGATGGAACAGGCGGCCCGCGTGGAACTCGCCGATCCACCCGGAATCCATCTCGTACATGCTGAACACGTTGTCGGGAGCTTCCATCTTCACCGGCTGCGTGCGCGGCTGCTTCACCACCTCTTCCCAGTAGTTGGAATTGAACGGATCGGTGCAGCGCTCCAGGTACTCGTCGTATTTCGTATCGGGAACCACCGCGCGATCGGGCACGGCGATGGTTGCGAGGCCCTGGACACTTTTACAGGAGCCCAGGACATTGACAATTGCAGTGGGCGCATAAGGGAAATCAAACAGGAACCCGCCCGAGTCCTTCGCGTAAAACGCACCGACTCCGTAGGGATTGCCGCCAAGTGACACATGGTAGTGGTCGGGACCGAGCATGTTGTACTCGAACCAGAAGGGGTCGCCAAGAACCCCCTTGGCGACCACTTCGCGCACCCTGGCGTAGCGCGAGTCAAGAGGCGAGTGGTCGGAAGGTTCGATCAGCGCGACGACCCTGTGTGCGTTGACCGTGTCCACGATGCGTCCGACATCAGCCATGTTCAGCGCCATGGGTTTCTGCAGCACGAAGTGCTTGCCGGCTTCCGCGGCGGCAACCGCGAATCGCGCGTGGGTCCCCGGCCCGGTCAGGATAAACACGGCCTCGATATCGGCCCGTGCAAGCATATCGAAATAGTCGGTGTAGGTCTGTGGCACCCCAAACAGTTTCGCGACCAGTCCGGTCCGCCGCTCGGTCAGGTCGCAGACAGCCACCATCTCGAAATCGTCTGCGTGTCGCAGCATGTAGGGCATGTAGTACGCGGTTGCCACCACACCGCATCCCACGATTCCCACTTTCAGTCGCTTGTCACGGTTACGCACGCGGTCTCCTCCTGAGGTGCGTTTTCACCACCAATGTTTTCGATCATGAACCGGCTCAGTACCTACAATG
>CAZJJT010000769.1:0-2260 GCA_964546395.1 uncultured Fibrobacterota bacterium | reverse complement strand
GATCAACCAGGATCCCGTTGCCAAGGGATACCTCGGTGCCGCGGCAGTGCACGGATATACCGATGGCGTGAACCCGCTGCCCACTTCGACTGGCGCGCAGGCGTGGTCGCGACTGGGGACGATGATGCGCGGCCTGGGGGCCCGTGCCTGGATGACCGAGAGCAGTGGATATCCAGAGACCTGGACCGGTGCGATGACCATCGCGTCGAACATCGCGATGTCGATGAAGTACGCAGATCTGTCGGCATGGACATTCTGGTCAGACGCCGAGAGCAACGGTTCGGCATCGACCTACGCACTGCTGAGCAACTTCGCCCACACGCAACGTTCGTACGCCTCGAAAATGTTCTACAAGTTCGTGCGGCCGGGAGCAGTGCGCATCGGCTGCGACCTCGTGACAACCGACCTGCTGGGTGTTGCCACGCATCACCCCGCAGACCAGACGTTTGTCATGGTGGTCGTCAATCAGGGCGCGGCGACCGCCCTGGAGCTGTCGGGGGGCGAGCTGCCCGCGCAGCTTACCACGTACACCTCGACGGGCACGAAGCACTGTGTCAACGAAGGCAGCGTGTCGAGCAGCGGCTCGATCAGCATCGACGCGAGCAGCGTGACCACGCTGGTTGGGACCGGCTACAACCCGACGGTGACCGCGGTCGCTGAGCCGGCGCGTACGGCAACCCCACGGACCGTGCTGTCGGGTACATCGACGCATGTGTACCGGTTGGACGGACGCCTGGGGCGCACCGATGCCACGCTCGAGCACGGCGCACACGGCGTTGTGGTCGAGCAGACCCTGAATGGTTCTTCCGCACTGCGCGCCCGATAACTCACTGCTGCCGCACCGGCATCGTACTGCCACGCACATTCACGTGGCCTTCCGGTTCGGAGACGGTCTCCCCCTGTTGCCCACGCACGGGACGAGGGCCCGCAAGCACATGGCGCATCATGGCGTGCAGTGCGGCCTGCGTGTTGTAGTCATACGAAGTCAATTTCTGCAGCAGGCCCTCGAGGCTGTCATCGAATCCCACAACGGAGATGTCCTGCGGCACCCTGACATCGTGGCTGCGAAGGTACTCGATGCACTCGATTGCGAAGTTGTCGTTTGCCGCAACCCACGCGGTAACACCGGACGCGCGCATCGCCTGTGCCATGAGACCGCGAAGCGACTCTCGGTAGGCTTCGCGCTGGACGAGGAGTTCGAACTGGTGCTGCAGCGACTTGATATGCGTTGACAGCACCGACAGCATCGCCGCGTTCTCGGTCAGCACCGCGCCGTCGAGATTGTGCAGCGTCCCTGCCGCGGGCAAGGTCCGGGGAGTTGTATCAACGAAGGGAACGGCAGTGGAGGATGGTTCGAGAGCGGAGTATGCCGAAGCGAGTCCGGCCAGCCGACGGCGAGACCAATCAGTGAAATGGATGGGCGAGACATATGCGATGCGACGGTGACCCAGACCGAGAAGGTACTGGCCCACTTCGAGCCCGTCACGTTCCGATGCGGCAACCGCCCACTGCGCAACCAACCCGGTCTGCAGCGCACTCCCGCAGGGGACAACCGTGCCCTCGTGGAGCACCGCAACCGGCTTGCGCATCGAGACCAGGCGCTGCAGCAGCGTCTCGAGACCATGTATGCCGAACGACGTCGTCCAGACCACAAACCCGAGCGCGTCGTCGAGCACGTGCTGCAGCGCACCACGGCCCTCACCCGGCAACCGGTGAATACCAGACCCCCCCGTGTTGCAGGCGAGGGTCTTCAGCGCCACGCCTGCACGCGCGCACAGGCTCTCGAGTACCCGCAGATTGTCGTGCGTGCGCTGCGAGTAGAGTATGAGGTCGCCGGCGTCGGTTCCGCCCGCCAGAAGCACCACGTGGTTGCTGTGACGTACGGTCGAGAGCGAAGGCACGGTGTGGCCGCGCCCCTTCACCTTCAGGTGCCCCCGCTGTGCGAGCCAGGCAAACGCCCTGCGGAGAGTCCGGTAGTTCGAGTCGTAGCGGACAGCGAGTGTCTTGTATGGCGGGAGCATCATGCCCGCAGGCAGGTTCCCCTGCGCGATGTCCTCGCGCACCTGTTGCGCGACACGGGACCACGCATGGCCCTCCGGGACAAAGCGGACAGGTGAAGCGCTCCCGGCGACCGGAGCCGGTGCAAGATGGATACCCCTCCCGCGACGCGCAGTCAGGACACCACTGCTGCAGGCCGCCGCAACGGCTGCGGCCATGGTAGTCACACCAACCCCGGCGCGCGCCGCAAGCTCGCGCACGG
>CAZJJT010000768.1:0-2264 GCA_964546395.1 uncultured Fibrobacterota bacterium | reverse complement strand
CCAGGAATCGGAAGCGCGGGAGCAGTTGACGCTCAACGTGGGAGGCAAGATCCACGAACCGGCCCTGCCGACCATCGTGAACGTGGTGATGTCGGCGCGGCAGCGTCTGGCACTTGATACGGCGATTGACTACCTGGTGCCCAGTGATGCGCAGCGGCAGGCCCTGGGGGAGAACATCGACCTGTGGATCATCTCTGCGCCGAGCATGTGGGGTACGTACGGGTACCCGTACTACTCGTTTACCAATGTCGGCCGGACCAACACGTTCAGACACATGGGCGACCCGTTCATCCCGGCGCAGCAGACCGACATGGGCACGCTTCGACACAGCTTTGCGGTGGTTGGGGAGAGCATCCTGTCGTTTGCGCATGGGAACGGAGACTTCCTCCCGGTGCTCATCGAAGAGCACCGCAACAAGTCGTGGGGTGGCCAGGTGTTGCTGGCCAACGTGGGTCTGTCGATTGTGCCCAACTACCCGCTGGCCGGCGCGATCGTGTCGGGACGGCCCTACAGTACCAAGGCCATGTACGGCTTCCCGGGGATATACGGCAGCCACTTCATATTCGCCGACCCCTACGGCAGGTACATGGTACGCAAATGCGCCAATGACTTCCCGGTGTGGTGGCGCGTGCACGTCATGGGTGGGTACTCGCCGATGGCGGCGGCGTACGGCAGGGACGGCGTGATTGCGCATATGAAGGACGAGGGTGAGGACGGGCAGCGGCTGTTCAAGTCGGTCAAGCTCGCCGTCGGGGCCGCCGGCAATGTCACCATCGTCACCTTCCGTGCCTCACCCGTAACGGTCGTGGATCTCACCAACCCGCAGAGCATGAAGGACTACACGAGTATCGACGTGCTCGACCGGCGCGCGTTGACTCGGTTCAGCAAGCAGTGCGCGTTCAGCGATGCGGGGCTGCAGATGATGTACCTGGAGCCGGACAAGCGGTTCTTCGTGACACTGCAGTCGGGAGCGCCGAACAACGAGTTGGTGAAGATGGTGCGGGCGTTCATGCTGGGGATCGGCGATCCGCAGACGTTCAGCTCGGAGAAGGAGATAGACGGGCCGGGCTATCTGGTGGCCGACCATCCGTTCCTGCTGGACGTTCCCGAGGAAGTGGCGAAGTCGATGCTGTGGGTGAATTCGCAGCGGCTGGCGCTGCAGAACCGCTACGCAATGGCGGATGAGCAGACCAACGAGTACCACGCGAAGACCGTTACCCTGGTGCGGGACAGCGTGAAGGCGCGGCAGAGTCACCACGGGCGCAGCCAGGTGGCGCGTGATGCGGTGACGTATGCCGAGTTGAACCATCCGGTGCTGCGCGAATCGATTATGGAGGCGGTGCTGGGGATCCTGTGGTACCTGGGGCTGCTGGTCCCGTTCGTGTTCTTCTTTGAGAAGCTGCTGTTCTGCAACACCGACGTGCGCAAGCAGCTTGCGTGGGAGGGAGTGATCTTCCTCGTGGTGTTCCTCCTGCTGCGCCTGCTTCACCCGGCATTCCACATGGTCCGTTCCTCCCTGATGATTCTCCTCGGGTTCATCATCATCCTGATCTCCGGTGGCATCACCATGTTGTTCTCGGGCAAGTTCCAGGAGAACCTCGAGGAGTTGCGCAAGAAGCAGGGCAAGGTGAGTGCAGCGGAAGTGAACCGGATGGGTGTGGTGATGTCGGCGTTTATGCTCGGGCTCAACAATATGCACCGCCGCAAGATGCGTACCGGGCTGACCTGCGCGACCCTGACGCTGCTGACGTTTGTAATGATCTGTTTTACTTCGGTGCAGAACACGGTGGTGGAGGAGAATGTCGCGGTCGGCAAAGCCGACTACCAGGGCATGCTGGTCAAGCGCGAACGGATGTTGCCACTGACCGAAGCCGAGATATTCGCGTTGCGCGGCAAGTACGGGGAGCGGTTCAGTGTCTCGAACCGCCGCCTCCTTATCGGCAAGGAGGACTGGGCGACACGCAAGCGGCAGAACCCGGCGCTGGAGGCGACCAACGAGAGTGGCGGTCTGGTGCGCCGCTACGAGTTGGGTTCGGCCATTCTGATGAACTACAACGACCCCGTACGGGGACAGGTGCGGTTCACGACCAACCGCGGGTGGTTCACGGCCGAGGAGGACCGGGAGGGCGCGGGCGTATGCCCGGTGTTCATACCCGACCGGATGGCGGACAACCTGGGCATCTCGGTGCGCGCAGTCAATCGCGACAGCGTGTTCGTGACGATAGCGGGGACCGAGTTCTGGGTGAAAGGGATATTCGAGTCGC
>CAZJJT010000767.1:0-2270 GCA_964546395.1 uncultured Fibrobacterota bacterium | reverse complement strand
TTCGCCAGCCACAGCTATTTCGACCGCACCTTCGCCCGCTTTGTCCGCCTGAACCCCCAGCAGTTCCGACTCGCCTGCCGCGACTGACGCGGTTCGCTCCGTCCCTGAGTCTGCCCCATATTCACAATAGTTCAAGCTCTCGCCACACCGGTGCAAGCGCCTGTCCCTCCTGTACACTAGCCTAATAGTGACAGCAACCGGCCCGTTCTCCGGCATCACGTGAGGGGGAATTCTGTGTACAATACTGCAAGGAACACTTGCCTGGCCATGGCGGGCGCCGTTGCGCTGCTCGCGTCCCTGTCGGTTCGCGCCGACGTTGCGTCGGATATCCGCAACCTCACCGGTCAGCGCACCCGTATCGTGTGGGACCGCGTGCCCAACGGCACCGATGCCTGGAACCAGCAGACCGGCCACGAGCTGAAAGGGTTCGACACGGATGTCGGCTCGGAGGTCACTATCCTGAGCGGCGGCACCTACGGCAAGCCGCTGCTGACCGATCAGGGACGGCGCGTGGTGTACAGCAGCCGCAACGACCAGTCGTGCTGGATTGTCAACTGGGACGGTACCGGGCACCGCAAGATCTGCGGCGGGTATGCCGGTGATGTCTGGATAGACCCGTCGTCCGGTATCGAATGGGTGTATGTCCGCCCGACATTCATGACCACGGGCGGCGGTATCGTACGCTACCAGATCGACAACCCCGCGGTGAGCCAGCGTATCCTGAGCGGCAATGTCGGCCTGGGCACCGACAACTGGGCGCACCCGACCGTGTGGCTGCAGGTGTCGGCGGACGGTACTCATGCGGCGGGCTCGCACCCCTGGTCGGACTGCGGCATGTACGACATGACCAGCGGCGCGTTCACGTCGTATGCCGGCGGGTGCTGGACCAGTATCTGTCCGGACAACAGCTACCGCATGTGGGTGTTCAACGGCAACCACAACGGCGTGATCATGTTCGACGCCAACAAATCCAACCGTCGTGACGTGAGCTTCGGTGACGGCTACTATGCCAAGTGGTCCAACAACCCGCGGTTTCTGATGTACAGCCGCAATGGAATCGGCACGCAGCAGTCCGACCTGTACCTCGGACGGTTCGCGTCGAACTACAACAGTGTCGAGCAGTGGGTGCGCGTGACCAACAACAACCTTGCGGATGACTGGTGCGACGCCTATATCGGTGTGGACGCTGCACCGCCCGTGCCGAGCCTGAATGTCTCGACACAGAATCTGGCATTCGAGGCGCAGGAGGGCGGCGCTGCTCCCGCACCGAAGAGTGTCACGGTCTCGACCCCGTTCGGCGACCTGCAGAATGTCCGGGCCACCGAGAACGCAGCCTGGCTGAGTGTCGCGGTCAGCGGCTCGGGCGCGCAGTACACGGTCACCAACACGGTCAATGTGTCTTCGTTGAGTGCCGGTGTCCACCAGACCACGGTGACTGTCGCCGCCGACAACAGTGAGCCGCAGACCCGCACGTACACGGTGACCCTCACGCTGCGCGGTACACCGGTGGCGACCACGCTGTCGTTGTCGCCCACCCAGGGTGTGGTGACCGCGGGCGGCACGCTGACATTCACCGCCGCGGTGCTCGACCAATTCGGCGATGCCATGTCTCCGCAGCCCTCTGTCAATTGGAGTGTATCGGCACTCGCGGGCACCAGTATCAGCGGCGGTGTGCTGACCGCGGGTCAGACGCCGGGCACCGTGACTGTCACGGCCGGGGCCGCGGGACTCACCGCAACCGCATCCGTGGACGTCGTGGAGTATGTCCCGCTGCACATGAAGATCAACTGCGGCGGAAGCTCATCGGTGCCTGACTGGGAGAGTGACGCGGCGTGTGTGGTGGCGGGCCAGACCGGCGCGCTGTGGACCTGGGGCAGTGTCGACGTGGCCGGCGTGACCAATGCCGCGCCCGCGGAGGTGTATCTCACCGCGCGGCGTGACAACCACGCGTACAGTCTCCCGGACGTGCCTGACGGGTCATACACGGTGCGGTTCCATTTCAGTGACGGATACGCGCAGGAGAACCGCCGGATGGACTACACGGTGGAGGGAGTGAAGGTGATTGACGGGCTCAACGTGGTGGCGGAGGCGGGCGGAGCGCTGAAGGCCCTGGTGAAATCGTACGACGTGACCGTGAGTGACGGGAACGGGATGCAGATCCTGTGCGAGCGCGACGACGGGAACGACGTGTTCGAATCGGGTATCGAGATCATCGCGAGCGGCGGCGCGCCGCAGGACCCGATCACGGTCCTGGCGCCGTCCGTGGCCGG
>CAZJJT010000766.1:0-2274 GCA_964546395.1 uncultured Fibrobacterota bacterium | reverse complement strand
AGAGGCTGGCGGCGGTGTTGGCGCGCGATATCCTCAACGGCGTCCTCCCGCCCGGCGAACTGCTGCCGTCACCCAAGGCACTCGCGATCCGGTGCGGGGTGTGCTACCGCACGCTCCGAAAGGCGCTGGACGTGCTTGTGGAGAGCCGCCATATTGTCCCCTGCAAGCGGACCTACCGGGTGCCTGCGCTTGCGGGCAGGCGCGGTCAGGCGAGGGTCGTGCTGGTGGCCCTCGGAGACTCATCGGGCATCCTCCGGATTCTGACCCCCAGAACACAGGACCTCTTCCGGGCGCTCGAGTCGGCCTGCGCCCGCAGTGGCATCCGGCTGGACACCTGCGCGTTCGACACCGTGTCGCGGAAGCTGTTCACGCCCGTCGGAAGTGTCCGGACGGCTGACCCGTGGCCTGAGTCCGAGACGTTGGCCGGGTTCCTGCTCTGGACCCTGCGCATCGGTATGGCGGATGTGCCGGGCCTTATCCGGCAGTTGGCGCTGGCCGGAAAGCCATTGGCAGTGCTCGACGAGACCGGTGATGCGCTGCTGCCGCAGCATGCCGGCGGCAGGACTCCAGCGCGGGTTTTCACGATAGCCAACAGCCCGACTGCAGGGGAACGCGTGGGGCGCTACCTATTGGGCTTGGGCCACCGCCGGGTGGCCTATATTTCACCGGCGCATGCCCCTGCGTGGTCACGGGGCAGACTTGAGGGACTCAACCGCACGTTCCGGACGGCAGGCATTGCAGGCGGCGTGCTGGCCGCGACGGTGGACGAAGAGCAGCCGCCTTATCAGGCGGACATGACCGACCGGGGTGCGATGCATACCGCGCTGGACGCGATGATAGAGTCGGCGGTGACTCGGCCGGCTGGACACGGCGACGTCAGGCTCTCGGAGGACGGGGTGCGGGTGCTGCGCAGCCAGATGACCTCGATTCTCTACCTTCGGAGCATCCGGCCGCGCCTCATACCTCTCTTTGAGCGGGCACTCGCGTACGAGGAGGTAACCGCGTGGATCGGCGCGAACGATGACTTTGCTCTGGAGGCCATGGCATTCATCAGGGCACACAAACGCCGCGTCCCGCATGACATCTCGGTGGTCGGATTCGACGATATCCCGGAGGCGTGCTTCCACCAGTTAACGAGCTACAATTTCAACGGCGCGGCCGTGATGCACGCAATGCTGGCCCATGTGCTGGGACATCCCTGCGGGCCGGACCCCGCTCGTGGTACCGGAGGGCCGGTAGAGATCGAGGGATTCATGACTGTGCGTGGGTCGACTGCGGACGCGCCGAGGTAGTGCGGTCCAGCCCGGGGTGGCGATTCGGGTGTCACACCCGCACGTCCTTTCAGATGAGCCTCGGCACGTCAAGCCAGACGCCGCCCTTCATTGCGGCCTCGTGCGCGATCAGGCCGGGCACGGTCATGTCCATCGCTTTGACGTAGTCTATGGGCGGGCGGGTGTTTCGTTCGATGGCGTCTAAAAAATCATGGACGAGGGAAAATTCCGACGTGCCGTGCCCACCGAGCAGGGCCTTTTTGGGCGCGTCGATGTCGGACGAGCTGACGGCGATCTGCCGGCCGTTCTTGCCGTCAATGCCCTCGAAGTACCGCAGGCCGATGTTGTCGTACCCGGTCCTGCCGGTCTCCAGAAAACCCTTCGTGCCGTAGATGCTGTAAGCACACACTGCCGGCCTGCGGGTCGCGACGGAACTGCGGAGCACCTTTATAGTCGCGCCCTTCTTCGTCTCGAACAGGGCCGCCTGCATGTCGATCGCTCCGACGCCGACGTCCTTGATGATTGTCGCCTTGTTGCCCGAGGCTGTCGCCCGGACAATATAATCGTCCATCCAGAAAAGGATTGGCCCCAGACTGTGCGAACAGTAGTTAGAGCACTACGCCACTCTCGGCGAACACGGAGGCCCAGCGCCTCGCGGCGACGAGCAGTGCCTCGTGCGGCTTCCCGCCAGGAAGGCTGCCACTGGTCGGGTGCACGATCATCTCTTGGTGGCCGAGATCACGAGCCATCCGTAGCGCGGAGGCAAGCACATCGTTGAACTCGCCAACAACGGCGAGAACGTGCAGGATCGTACTGACTCGACTTCCTGCCACAGCTCGGACGCCATCAAGTTCGTGTACGCAAAGTCCGCGCCGATCGAACCAGAGCTGGAGGATGGTGAAACCGTTCGCGAGGGCGAATGACTCCTCCTCGCCAAAATAGTGTTAGCGCTAACGCGCTGCTCACCTGCCTCAGTCAGGTGCAGCTGCATGTTGGCGTGTGC
>CAZJJT010000765.1:0-2296 GCA_964546395.1 uncultured Fibrobacterota bacterium | reverse complement strand
AACCGACGACCCTCAGACTGCCAGCCTGATGCTCTCCCAACTGAGCTACAGCCCCTGAACTGTGCAAGAAATTACAATGCGGTCGCTCGTACCAGCAAGCGCTGTGGGCGCCTGCCGCACGCGGCACCGAGCCTCCTCTGCGCTTCCTTCCAGTCGGTTGCGCCCGCCCTGGCGCAATTACCCCTTGCCTCCCTGCCTACTCTCTATCCTCGCCCACGTGTCCCGTAGTGTCACGGTCCGGTTGAACACCAGTTTCCCGTCTCGACCACCCGAATCGGGATCCAGACAGAAGTAGCCCTGACGTTCGAACTGGACTCTGTCAAGCGGCTCGAGTCTGCTCAGGCGCGGCTCCACTTTGCACCCCGTGAGTGTCTTGAGCGAGTCGGGGTTGAGCACCGACACAAAATCGCTCACACCTGCAGGATTCTCAACCGTGAACAACCGATCATAGAGCCGCACCACCGCGTCCAGGGCGGTCTCGGCCGCCACCCAATGCAGCGTGGCCTTGACCTTCCGTCCGTCGGGGGCATCTCCCCCGCGGGTCGCCGGGTCATACGTGCAGCGCAACTCCACCACGTTCCCGGCATCGTCCTTGATTGCCTCGTTGCATGTGATGAAGTACGCATAGCGAAGACGTGTCTCCCGCCCTGGCGCCAGCCGATAGTACTTCTTGGGCGGGTCCTCCATGAAATCTTCCTGCTCGATATAGAGTTCCTTCGAAAACGGCACCTTGCGTGTGCCGCCACCAGGGTCCTCGGGGTTGTTGACCGCCTCAAGCTCCTCAACCTGCCCGTCGGGGTAGTTGGTGATGACAACTTTGAGCGGACGCAGGACTGCCATCACACGCGGCGAAGTCCTGTTGAGCACGTCGCGGATGCGGTACTCCAGCAGGGCCACATCCACCGTGCTGGTTCCCCGCCCCACACCTACGCGCTCACAGAACAGGCCGATGGCTTCCGGCGGTACTCCTCTGCGTCGGATACCAGCGACAGTCGGAAGGCGCGGGTCATCCCAACCGCACACCAGACCCTCCTCCACGAGCCTGCGCAGCTTGCGCGTACTCAGCAAGGTATAGCTGATACCGTAGCGCGAGAACTCATACTGGTGTGGCCGTGCGGGCAGCGTTGTGACCTTCGCCAGCTCGTCCAGAAACCAGTCGTACAGCGGGCGGTGGTTCTCGAACTCAATCGAGCACATCGAGTGGGTAATCTTCTCGATAGCGTCCTCAAGGCCATGTGCCCAATCGTACGATGGGTAGATGCACCACTTGTCGCCTTGGCGGTAGTGCGGGGTCCTCACGATACGGTACATGATAGGGTCGCGCATGTTCAGATTCGGGTGTGCCATGTCAATCTTCGCCCGCAGCACGCACGCACCCTCCCCGAATTCCCCGGCTCGCATGCGGCCGAACAAGTCAAGATTCTCCTCCACCGAACGCGTGCGATACGGGCTGTCCGTGCCGGGCTTCGTTTCCACCTTCTCTCCCGGTTTGAGATCGCTCAGGTCGGTCCCGCGCAGTTTGCGGATATCATCGAACGAAAGGCTGTCGACATATGCTCTGCCGGCCTTGACCAACTCCACGGCCCATTCGTACATCTGCTCGAAGTAGTCGGAGGCGAAGTAGAGGTGTTCGCCGTAGTCGGCACCCAGCCACTTCACGTCCTCCTTGATCCCGTCGATATACTCGGGCTCTTCCTTCGTTGGGTTTGTGTCATCGAACCGCAGATGGAACTCGCCGCCGTAGTCGCGCGCCATGCCGTAGTCGATGTTCACCGCCATGGCATGGCCGATGTGCAGTGTGCCGTTGGGTTCCGGCGGGAACCGCGTGACAATCCTCGTGTGCTTCCCTGTCCGGATATCCTCCTCAATGATCGCCCTGATGAAATTCGGCCCTGGGACGGCTGGGCCTGCTTCGGATGGCACGTGAGCTGCATTCTTGTCTGGACTCATGGTTCAGGACTCCCTGTTACATATCATGCACACCGCCGACGGCACACGTGCCGCGGCACAAAATAGTCAACAACAGTATGGGAGACAGGTCAGCGTGCGCGCGGCGCGCGCTGGAGCTGGGCGGATGCGACCGCCGTACCACGCAGGAAGGAGTAGTAACGAAATGCCTGCTTCATGTCTACAAGATACTACAAAAACAGCCCGTTGTCAGCAGGGAGTCCGGTTCACAGCGGCACGTCCGAACCTTCGTAGAGCAGCGACACCGCCCAGAAGTAGTTCGCCGCGTGCGTCCCCCAGTACTCGTTGGTGTTCCAGTCGAGCGTGTTGCCCGGATGCATGAACGGAC
>CAZJJT010000764.1:0-2298 GCA_964546395.1 uncultured Fibrobacterota bacterium | reverse complement strand
GTGTTGAGTCAGCTCCGCCAGAAAGTCGAGTGGCTCAAAGATCTCATGATTCCTGACGTCAGTGCTTCACCCGGGAACTACCGTGTCGTCATCAAGACCACAGACAACGTGACACTATTCGACGACGACTACACGGGCGGCAGCACTGTCACGACTGACTGGTGTTACTACGCTGTTGCGACCTCCCGCATCCTCAACGTACAGGTTCACAACAACACGGGTGGGGCGCAGCAGTATCAGATGGTGCTGCAGGACCTCTTCAGTTTCTGACCTCGACCACGGTGCCACACATCCCTGCATGTGACGACAACGCATGCAGGCGAACCCCCATCGTGCATCGCGGCAAGTACTTTGGGGGACAGGTGTGTTGTGACCGCCTGTACGAGTTTGGCTCATTCCTGGCGCCCCACGGGGCAGGAGCGACCCCATGCTGAGCAACACCGCACGCTACCAGACACAAGCTGGCCATATCGTATGGGCTGTGGCGACCGCATGCATGATGGGATCGCTCTGCCCTGGGAGCGCAGCCCCCTGCACGGCTGAGCTGTCGCCGGCGCACCCGACCACCGCCGATACCATCGCGCTCGTGTTGACGTGCGGCGTCGCCCCGACCAGTTGCGTGCCACTGTACCAGGATCTGGCTTTCACACTCGGTTGCACGAACTGCGACTGGTACGGCATGCCGGGCGGGACCGTGTTCTACCCGCCGCGGCGCTCGCTTACGCTGAACTGGACCACGGTCCCTCCGCCACGGGATTCGGTCTGCGTAGATACGCCCACTGCGCACGGCCCAGTCTTTCGGATCCCGCCCCTGACGGCCGGGACCTATACCGTAGCCACTGGCCCCGACACCGTGACTGTGTTCCAGGTGGTGAACACAGGGCCCGGTCATACTCTGGGCGGATGGGTTCCCGAAGGTCTCGCTGGGTTCCTAGACAGTGTCACGCTCGAGCTGCGGCAGATAGACAGTACCTGCGGGGGCGCGCTACCCTGCGTCCGCGATACGATGGCTACCGGCGATAGCACCTACTTCGAGTTCACCGGGCTACCGTCCGGCAGGTACGTGCTCGCGCTGCAGCGCCGCACCTACCTGTCGCGCGAACTTGCCCTGGAGATCGACTCGGACCAGGTGCTGGCACCGCGTCTGGTGCGCCCGACGCCACCCCTGATGATCGCGGGCAGCACGGCGATCGCTGACTCCCCGAGCGCGGCTGGAGCCTGCAGCGTCCGGGTGGACTTCGGCTCCCCCTGCGATGGCGCATCTGCTACGGTCGTGTCGGACTCCTTGGGCGGGTTCACGTTCCCCTCGACACTGCTGGAGGAGAACTGGAGCTACTTCATCACGACCGCCCGGTATCCGGGTCTGCTGCCCGCCTGCAGGGCGGATTCTATCTTCGGCTCGCGGATGTTGCTGCTCGAATTCCGGATGTGCCCCGCCTTCCAGCCTGCGCGCACAGCCACTCGCACCGCTGACAGCCTCTGCTTCCGCCTCGACATTGCGGAGACCGTGTGCAGCACTGGCGTGTTCCTGCACGCGTCCTACACGATACGGAACCTGGCAGCCACGAGCCGGTTCATCGCCGGCGCGGGCGCCTGCTACACTTCTCAGGATGAGACGTACCTGTCGCCGGTGTCTGTGCAGTACTCAGAAAGGGACTCCGGCCCGGCCGTGTTCACGCGGCGGAAACCTGCTGGTCCCTGCCTGACTCCTGCCCCGACCATTGAGCTGTGCCCTTCGGACTCCTTCGTGGCGGTGCTGCCTGTGGTTGCGTTGTACCCGCACTCAGACACCGTCCAGTACAGCGCCTGGGTGGATGGCCGGCGCGACTCGACGTTCCTGTCGGTGATGCTGCCCGCGGCTGACCCACTCAGCACTGGGCCGCGGACATCGCGCAGCGCAGCTCCCCGGACCACGGTGGTCTGGTCGGGCCGCGGCCTCGTGGTCAGGCTGGACAAGGCGCAGCACGTGCAGGTTACCATCGTTGGCCTCGACGGGCGTCACAAGACTCAGTCGCAGGCACTTGACCTGGGGCCTGGGATGCATGTGCTCCCCAGTCCGGCAAGCTGCGCAACGGGGCTCGCTATGGTATGTGTTCGCATAGGGGACCGCATGTGGACCGTTCCCGCAGTGTCGTTCAGGTAAGTGCACACCTGCTCTGCGTGTGCATAGCTGCAGGCACGACATGGCCGGGTCTGCCGGCACGGTGGTTGGGGGTGGCCACCTGCGGTTGCCCTTCACGCTCAGTGATAGTGAATTGCTTCCCGCTCGTTCACGTGTTTTTCGCCAGTCATTAGCTT
>CAZJJT010000763.1:0-2304 GCA_964546395.1 uncultured Fibrobacterota bacterium | reverse complement strand
GGCCTCGGGCGGCCGGGGCGGCCGGCTGGGCGACGGCGCTGGTCAGCAGCGCCGCGAGGCCCACAAGGGCGAATATGACCAGCAGGTAGATACGTGACGGTTTCATCCTTGCTTCCTTGTTTTGGTAGCCGGTGGTCACTAGCCGGTAGCCCGTGGCCGATGGCGCCGGCGGGTGTTACTGGCACTGATGTTGCCTTGCCGCACGGCCTGCGCGGGCGACCCTCGCACGCGCGGGTGCGATTTGCGCCCTCGTGGTCATCGAACCCGATTTCTCCACCGCGGCGCTGCTGGGACTGCTCACGCTCACGCTTCTGTACGCCGGCGGCGCCAGGCTGGTGCATGTGGCAGGGGTCGTGCTGGTGAGCCTCCCCGCGGCGGCCATGGTGATGCTGGCGGCGCCGTACCGCCGCGAGCGCGTTCTCAGCTACTTCAACATGAGCGACAAAACGGAGAAGGTGGGATACCAGGCCCAGCAGGCCCTGATCGGCCTCGGCAACGGCGGATTGTTCGGTGCGGGTCTCGGGCAGGGCACGCAGAAGTACTTCTATCTGCCCGAACCCCACACCGACTTCGCGTTCTCGATCCTTGGTGAAGAGATAGGGCTGGTCGGCCTGGTGCTCGTGCTGCTCGTATTCGCGTTCATCGTGTATCGCGGGTTCCGCATCGCGGTGCACGCACCCGACAAGACCGGGCAGATCATGGCATTCGGGGTGAGCCTGGTGCTGGCGCTGTACGTGCTGATACACGCAGCGGTCAACGTGGGCTTGGCGCCCACCACCGGCGTGCCGCTGCCGCTGCTCTCCTATGGCGGTGTCAGCATCGTGCTCACCATGGCGGGACTCGGCATACTGCTCAACATCTCCAGCCAGGTGAGACCGGCGCCTGCCAGCGCCCCCGCTTCGGCGCTGACGCGCAGCCGGGGGGGAAGGCGGGTACGACGATGAAACTTCTCATTGCTGCAGGCGGGACCGGCGGGCACATCTTTCCCGCGCTCTCGGTAGCGCTGGAATGGAAGCGGAGTCATCCGGACGACGAGTTGTTCTGGGTGGGAACGTCGCGCAATCGCGAGCAGGAGCTCTGCCGCCGTCACGGGATCCCTCTGGAGATGCTCGCGGTGCAGGGCGTGAAGCGGTCGCTGAGCATATCGACACTCAAGGCGCTCGTTGCGTTCGGCGGTGCGGTGCGCCGCATGCATCGGCTGATGCGAAGAGAGAAGCCCGATGCGGTGTTGGCATTCGGTGGGTATGTTACCGCGCCTGTCGTGCTCGCGGCGCGACTGCGTCGGGTCCCGTACTTCCTTCAGGAACAGAACACGGTGCCCGGTCTGGTGAACCGCCTGTTTGCCGGTGGTGCGCGCGCCTCGTTCCTCGGTTTTCCGCTGGCCAACGGCTGGCGCCTGCGTGGACCGACAGTGGTGACCGGAACCCCTGTGCGCAGCGTGGACCATGCGTATCCCCCCGACGCGTATCCTGAAGGGTTCGAGCGCGGTCGCCGGACCGTGTTGGTGTGCGGCGGCAGCCAGGGGGCACTCACGATGGATCGCACGCTGGCTCCCACCATCCTGGGCTGGGTACGTGACGGGCTTCAGGTCGTATGGCAGACCGGCGAGGCGGGCTGCGAGGAGATGAAGCAGGTTGCGGGCGAGCAGGAGCACCTGTTCATCTCGGGAACAATCCCCGATCTCTACCCGTTCTACGCTGCCTCACGGGTTGTCATCGGCCGCAGCGGGGCCTCGACGCTCTCGGAGACAGCCTACTTCGGCCTTCCCTGCGTACTGGTCCCGCTGCCGTGGTCGGCGGAGAACCACCAATGGATGAACGCGGGGATGGTGGAGGCGCAGGGATGGGGCATCAGGGTGAAGCAGGACGAGCGATGCGGCGAGGAAGTCGACACGGCGGTACGCGGGCTGCTTGGTGATGCGTCGCGGTACGAGGCGATGTGCCGACGGGCACTGGATCATACGCCGGGCGGCGCGGCGGGAGCCGTGGTGCGCTCGATACGGCAACACCTGGAGAAACGCTCGTGATACCCGACACCGGGATGCGCATTCACTGCATCGGCATCGGTGGGGCCGGAATGGCGCCGCTGGCCGAACTGCTGCACGCGCGTGGCTGGACGGTCACGGGGAGTGACCGCAGTCGCTCCGCCACCACCGAACATCTGGTACAACTGGGCATCGCGGTGCACTGTGGTCACGAAAGCTCGCAGGTTGGCGAGGCGGACATGGTGGTGTACAGCAGTGCGGTCAGGTCCGACAACCCGGAGCGTCTGCGCGCGGCAGAGCGTGGCGTGCCGCAGTACCGG
>CAZJJT010000762.1:0-2311 GCA_964546395.1 uncultured Fibrobacterota bacterium | reverse complement strand
AGCGTCCGGAAACCCGCGCCGTGCAGGGCCTCCTTGTGCGGGTCCCAGGTCCAGAGCGGGATGGTCTGGCCGTGGATCAGCAGTACCAGCCTGCCGTGCTCGGGGCCGGCGAGTTCATAGTGGGTTACGCCCTGCGAGAGCGAAGCGTAGGTGCCGCCGAAATGCTGGCGGAGCGCAGGCGTGAGAATGCGTTTCTCGCGATTGGCCGCTGCGTACACTGCGGCCAGCACACCGCCCAGGGCAACAACGGCGCCTGCTGTCCAGACCGCGAACGACATACCAAGCAGCTCCTGTCAGGACGGGAGTTCAGCCCCGAGCTTTGCCGAGAGCTGCGCGCGCTCACGGTCGCTCAGCGACACGGCACCGCCCGAGAGTGCCGCCCGCACTGCCGCCGTCTCGGCGGCCGACAGCCGCACACTCCCGCGAACGTGGCTGTCGAACGCCTCGAACGCCAGCGGGCACACCGTGCGAGCCAGACGATGGATCGCTTCGGCGTACACGCGAATCTCCTTCTGCGCATGAGCGTCGAGACGCAGCGCGAGGAAATGAAACAGGTTGTTGAGATCGATCTGCCAGTACCACTCGGTGTAGAGGCTGAGTGGAAGGTTGACGCGGGCGAGTTCGCGGGCGATGTTCTTCTCGAGGAGTGCTTCATAGTCGCGGTACGTTCGCTTGTAGCCGGCGGTGAGGATGTCGAGCACCCGCTTCTGCAGCTTCCTGGGGACCGCTTCGGTCGAACGGCCCTGCTTGTTGTCATCGCTCTGGAACGCGATGTCGCGTGCGGCGGGCACGTAGAACTCGTCCTTCATCACCGAGTAGCGTCCCGAGATCTCGTTGACCCGTGCTGTGCGGTGGCGAATCCACTGTCGCGCGACGAATATCGGCATCTTCGCGTGGAACGTGAACACCACCTGTTCGAACGGCGAGGTGTGGTCGTTGCGCAGCAGATAGTTGATCAGTCCCCTGTCCTGGCGAAACGTCTTCGTGCCCACCCCGTACGACACGCGCGCCGAAGCGACAATGCGCTCGTCGGTACCCATGTAGTCCACCAGGCGCACGAACCCCTTGTCGAGGACCTTCACCGGCTTGTCGAGGACCTTCTCGGCCTCTTTGCTCACACAGTGCGGCACAGGAACTCCATGATCCTCAATCTACAATCATCAGTATCTGTAATGTTCCGGTTTGTACGGTCCCTCGAGCGGTACCCCGATGTAGTCAGCCTGCTTCTTCGTGAGCTTCGTAAGCTTTGCGCCCAGCTTGCCCAGGTGCAGTCGCGCCACCTCTTCGTCGAGCTGCTTGGGCAGGCGGTAGACCTCGGGTTTGTAGCTGTCCCGGTTCTTCCACAGATCCAGCTGCGCCAGCGTCTGGTTGCTGAAACTGTTCGACATGACAAACGACGGGTGCCCGGTGGCGCAGCCCAGGTTGACCAGACGGCCCTCGGCCAGAAGGTAGATGCTGTGGCCGTCGGGGAATGTGAACTTGTCCACCTGCGGTTTGATCGTGGTGCGCGTGATCCCCGGGTAGTTGATCAACTTGTCGACCTCGATCTCATTGTCGAAATGCCCGATATTGCACACGATCGCCTGGTCGCGCATCTTCGCCATGTGCTCGGCCGTGATCACGTTGCAGTTGCCGGTGGTCGTGACGAATATCTCGGCCACGGGCAGCGCGTCCTCAAGCGTGGTGACCGTGTAGCCCGCCATGCAGGCCTGCAGCGCGCAGATGGGGTCGATCTCAGTCACCATCACACGCGCCTTCTGTGCCGACAGCGACTCGGCCGAGCCCTTGCCCACGTCGCCGTACCCCAGCACACACGCGGTCTTGCCCGCCAGCATCACATCCATCGCCCGCATGATCCCATCCACCAGCGAATGGCGGCACCCGTAGATGTTGTCGAACTTTGACTTGGTCACCGAATCGTTCACGTTGATCGCAGGCACCAGGAGCTTGCCGGCCGTGGCCATGTGGTACAGACGGTGTACGCCGGTGGTGGTCTCCTCCGACACACCGCACCACTCTTTCACCACCTTGTGCCAGTGCTGCGGGTCCCTCGCGTGTACCTTCTTGAGCAGGTTCTTGATCACCTGCTCCTCGTGGTTCTCCGAGGGTGAGCCAGCCCAGGGGTCACCTTCCTCGTGCTGGTAGCCCTTGTGAATGAGCAGGGTCGCGTCGCCGCCGTCGTCCACCACGAGGTTCGGTCCCTTCCCACCCGGAAACGACAACGCCTTGAACGTGCACGCCCAGTACTCCTCAAGCGTTTCCCCCTTCCACGCGAACACCGGCACACCGGTCTTCGCCACTGCCGCGGCGG
>CAZJJT010000761.1:0-2320 GCA_964546395.1 uncultured Fibrobacterota bacterium | reverse complement strand
CTGGCTCAGTCCGCCCAGCGCCGAACTGGTCAACTCCTGCACCTTCTCCTGGGCGTTCTTGAACGCTGCCATCACCAGGTCCTCCAGCATCTCCACGTCATCCGGGTCCACCGCCTGCTTGTCGATCTTCACCGACAGCAGTTCCTGGCTCCCGTTCATACGCACGCTCACCATGCCGCCGCCCGCGCTACCCTCAACTTCGGCACTCTTAAGCTGCTCCTGGGCACGGTTCACCTGCGCCTGCATCTGCTGCGCCTGCTTCAGCAGCTTGCTCAACTGCTTGGACATCACTGCGCTCCTTTACTCTATCACTTCTCCGTCAAATACATCCAGTACCGTCTGTATGATCGGTTCGGCACGAATGTCGTCCTCCAGCGAGGCAGAGGCCGGGCCGTGCACATGCCCTTCCAGATGAGATTCAGCCTCACTGTCCGGCGACGCTTCCAGGGTCAGGTGCAGCTGGACGGGCGCGCCGGCAAACTGCGCCATCCGCTTCTCTATCAGCGCCCGGTTGGCCGGCCTGACCAACTCGTCGAACGGGAACCTGAACCCGGGGGCGAAGCGCAGGTCGAGGCTGCTGCCGGTGTAGGCGGCAATCTGCGCGTGGGCGAGGAACGCGCTCAGCGACGGGCGCTCGGCGTGGAACTCCTCCAGAAACGTCTTCCATTCGGCCCGCAGGTCACGCGCCGGGCCAGCCGGCGAGTCCTCGAAGGTTGCCGGGTCACGGTCCTCCGGCAGCTCAAGAGGCGGGGGGGCGGGCGCCGGGGTCGGCACGCGCTCAGCTGTCAGATCTTTTTTTTTTGGCGCACCGGCCGGTGTCGGCAGTGCACCCCCACCCACCATGCCCAGTAGCCGCTCCAGCGACACCGTGTCTTCCATGTATACCAGCTTCAGCAGCAGCGTCTCCACGGCGAAGCGCGGAAATGCGCTCTGACTCACCTCGTACTCGGCCCGGCGCACCGCTTCCGCCATCCGCAGCAGTGAGTGTTCGCCGAACCGGCCGGCCATCTCGCGCAGCGCGGCCTGCTCATGGCCTGCAGCCGCACCGGCGCTCCCGGGGATCAGCGCAAGAATCAGGTCGCGAAGGTACTCTTCAAGACCGACCACGAACTCGTGCAGGTCGTAGCCGCGCGCCAGCGTGTCACGCACCACGTCCAGCACCGGCTCCACCTGCCTGTCGAGGACTGCCTGGAGCACGCGTGCGTACGACTCGCTGCCCACCACCCCGAGCACCGTGCGTACCTGCTCCACTTCCATGCGACCCTCGCAGTACGAGTACACCTGGTCAAGCAGGCTCAAGCCGTCCCGCATACTCCCGTCGGCCTTGCGTGCGACTATCGCCAGCCCGTCGGGATCGAACTCGACGCCCTCGGAGCGGCAGATGAACTCGAGACGCTGCTGGATCTGCTCGGCGGAGATACGGCGGAAGTCATGGCGCTGACAGCGCGAGTGGATCGTGGCCGGGATTTTGTGCGGCTCGGTGGTGGCCAGAATGAACACGACCCGGGGCGGCGGTTCCTCGAGCGTCTTCAGCAGCGCGTTGAACGCCGACTTGCTCAGCATGTGCACTTCGTCGATAACAAACACGCGGTAGCGGCCGGTCATCGACGTGTAGCCGATATTGTCGCGCAGCTCGCGCACATCCTCGACCGAGTTGTTGGACGCACCGTCGATCTCCACCACGTCGAAATTCGACCCGGCGATAATCTGGCGACAGGAGTCGCACTCGCCGCACGGGTCCGGCGTGGGTCCCTTCTCGCAGTTGAGCGCACGCGCGAGGATTCGTGCCGTGGTAGTCTTGCCGACTCCCCGCGTACCGGTGAATATGTAGGCATGGGCGACACGGTCGCGCTCAATCGCCCGACGGAGCGTGTCGGTTACGTGCTTCTGCCCGACAACATCATCGAAGCTCAGCGGGCGGTACTTGCGGGCGAATACGAGATAGGCCATTTGTGATTGGGGATTGAGGATTTATGATTGAGGATTGAAAAGCTAACGAGCGACGTTCATTGTGGATTCGAAACTGGTTTCTGAGTTGCTGCTGGACAACAATCTACAATCTCCAATCCCCCATCTTCAATGGAAATGAGGGGGGCCAAGTTTACCCGCGGCACACCGAGGTATTGCTTACCGTTGCTTCCTTCCGGACCTGGCGGAGTTCACAGCCTCGAGTTGCGCGGGGCCTGGCCCCGGTTCCTGATTGCGGACTGATGATCGTAGATTGATGATTGACAACGGCAACCACTCACTTCCCTCAGGACGCGTTCGTTCGACCCAACCGATGCTTTGCCGTCTTGATCGAACTGACCGACATCGCTAC
>CAZJJT010000760.1:1953-2323 GCA_964546395.1 uncultured Fibrobacterota bacterium | reverse complement strand
GCAGTTTCAGCAATGTGTTCAACGGAGAGCTGCACGGGGCATTCGAATACCTCATGAGGCACAAAGATGGTACCCGCCGCTACTATGCGCTGAATTCGGCGCCGATCGTGCGTGGCGGTACGTCTGTGGGACTGCGCACCTGCCTGCTCGATATCCACGAGGAGAAGCTGGCCCGCGACAAGATTCGCGAGAATGAAGAGCGGTTCCGCGGGATCTTCACCGGCTCTCCCATCGGGATTGCTCTCTGCCGCATCGACGGCAGGTGTGTCGAGGCCAACGACGCGTTCCGGGAGATGTTCCCACAGCAGTGTGCGTCGGGAGAGATATCGCTGCTCGACGTGGCCGGGCTGAGCGAGAGCCAGCGGGAGCA
>CAZJJT010000760.1:0-1943 GCA_964546395.1 uncultured Fibrobacterota bacterium | reverse complement strand
AGGTCCGTGCCGGTGAAGGGCTGCAGTTTGACTGCGAGAGCAGCCCACAGAGCGCACGAGGCGAGCGGTGCATGGCGTGGTACATAACGCCACTTGGCGGCAGGGAGGACTCCTGGTCGGGACTCCTGGCACAAGTGCAGGATGTCACCGAGCGTCGTGCTGCCGAACGCTCGCGGCTCGATGAAGCGCGGAAGGCGGCGGCGGAAGCCCGGAAGATGCTTGCGGATGTGCGTCGCGACATGGTGCAGTCGCACATGTGTCTGAACATGGTGAGTCGCAGCCCGCGGATGCGCGAGGTGTTTGAGACACTGCCGCAGATTGCCGAGACGCCGGCAACTGTCCTCGTGTGCGGCGAAAGCGGTACAGGCAAGGAACTTATTGCCCGTGCTATTCACGATATGAGCCCGCGCAAGGACAAGCCATTCGTGGCGATCAACTGCAGTGCCCTTCCTGATACACTGCTCGAGTCGGAGCTGTTCGGGTACAAGGCGGGCGCGTTTACCGACGCGAAGAAGGACAAACCGGGGAAGTTTGCACTCGCCGAAGACGGGACGCTGTTCCTCGACGAGATCGGCGATATCTCCACGGCCATGCAGGTGAAGCTTCTGCGCGTGCTCCAGGAACGCGTGTACGAACCGCTTGGTGGCACGCAGCCGGTGAAAGCGGATGTGCGCATCGTGACCGCTACCAACCGCGACCTTCCGGCGCAGGTCAAGGAGGGGAAGTTCCGCGAGGACCTGTACTACCGGATAAAGGTACTGCAGATAAGTCTCCCGCCGCTGCGCGAACGACTGTGTGACATCCCGTTGCTCTGCCAGCATTTCATTGAGTTGTTCAACACGCGCTACGGCAAGGACGTCCGCGGGGTGTCACAAGATGCGCTTGAAGTACTGCTCGCGCACAAGTACCCGGGCAACATCCGCGAGTTCGAGAATATCATCGAACATGCATTCATCTTCTGCAAGGGCCAGGAGATCGAGTCGAACCATCTCCCCGGCGATGTGCGCGCGGTGCCAGCTGGTGATGCGCACTCGGCGCTCGCTGCGGTGCGTAACTTCGATGAACTCGAGAAGATCTATATCGAGAGCGTGCTGGCCGAGACCGGCGGCAACAAGCTGAAAGCAGCCAGGAAGCTTGGTGTGCACAAGGCCACTCTTTTTAGAAAGATCAAACGGTTGGGGATTAGTGGCGGGAATGGCGATGGGGAGTGAAGTCATGGCGTGTTCTCATGTGTTGACTGACATGACAACATGCTGTTCTGTCAATACGAACCTGTACGGGCCGATGGTCGGATTGTGCCGATAGAACAGAAGTCGGGTGTGGTACCTGGCCGGTTTCGGCCCGCACGTGTTTGCTGTCTCGCCGCCAGCGTGATCGTGTGGCAGCATGAGCTCACCTTGACACCTCAACCACAAGGCGACTCTGTCAAGCAAGATCAAGAAGCAGGGGACAGGTGCTGGGAATGGCAGTGAGGATGAGGAGTGAATCGGATGACCGAGCGATCGGGCTTAGCCACCCTCTGCGGCGCGAGGCACGCTGCCCGTCGTCGCCCGCGCCATCACCGCGCCTGGCAGCTCCACAACCGTCCCTGGCCCCCGGGCTGGACGCCTGCGCGGCCTGGCAAGAAGATTGTCGAACATGGCACCGATGACCGCGGGCGTGTTGAAGTCGTATGAGGTGAGCGACTGACCAAACGCTTCGGTGGTGTCGTCGATGCCGGCGATGGAGACCTGTCCGGGCACGGCGATCCCGACACGATGGCAGTAGGCCTGCGCAGCCAGCGCAACGGCGTCGTTGTAGCATACCCACGCGGTGATGCCAGGCGTGGCTGCAGCGGCACGGAACACCGGTTCCATTTCCACTGCGACCAGCTGCTTGCGTGCGTATTCCCAGGCGAACCGGGTAGCGGATGAATCGTCATCGGGGGTCCCGAACGATTTGCA
>CAZJJT010000759.1:0-2324 GCA_964546395.1 uncultured Fibrobacterota bacterium | reverse complement strand
CGAACCCGGCCTCCGCGCAGAGCTCCGAGACCGGGAGAAGCGAGTCGCGCCTGAGCGCTATCTTGACACGGTTCACGCGTACCTGGTCAATGAATTCCGACACACTCATTCCCAGTTCGCGCTCGAACAGCGTCTCGAGAAACGATTCGCCTGTCGTGAGCTGCTCGCACAGATACTCGGGTGACAGCGCCGGGTCAGCGTAGTTGCGTTCGACGAAGCGACAGGCCTTCTGTACCTCCTTGTCCATGATCGACAACCGCGTCGTGGTCAGGAACCGTTTCCCTTCACGCTGGTTCACCACCGAAGACACGGCGAACCAGACCGCGATCGCCACCACGGCGATACCCAGGAGCAGAAGCAGGTGGCGGCGCAGGAAGCGTAGCGGCGCCGAGCCAAGCACCCAGTCCATCACGCGCACCGCCGTCGACTCCTTCTGCGGCTCGCCCGGCTCCTCCTGCATGTCCTCGAGGGTCTCCACGCCCGGCTCGTCTACCAAGGCCCGACCGGTGTCGTCCACAGCCACACCCGTGCCGGTCTCGGCCGGCTGCGAGTCGCGTGCCACCGGCGTCTCCGCCACACCGACATCAGCAGACGCCGTATCCGCCGCGGGCGGCGTTGCCGCATTCGTGTCCGGCAGGGCCGAGTCGACCGCCGCCGACTGCTGACCCATCGAAGGTGTGTGCCACAGCAGACCGCACAGCGCAAGCGCCGCGCACAGTTTCAGCTGAGGCGGCGCATACTGACGTTGCCCGGGCACCGTGTTCGGGGGCAATCTCACGTGTTGCGTTGCCCGTGAAGACGGTCGAGTTGGGCCTTGAGCAGACGGCGGTAGTTGGACCCAAGCGTGTCGAGCTTGGCCCTGAGCCGCCCACAGAACTCCTCAACTTCGTCGTAGGAACGGTTCTTCAGGCTCTTCCAGGTCTCCTGGAGACGGCCGGGGTTGACGATATCGTACGTGGCGATTTCGAAGTGGAGCGTATCGCCCTTGGCGACCCTCGCCGCGGCATCCTGCAGCATCTGCACCAGTTCGGCGTGGTTCTCGCGGTCGTAGTCCTTGCGCAGCATGTCGAGCCCGATCGTGAGCTGCTCGAGCAGGAACTTGCTGTTGTACACATAGTGCCGGTGTTCCCGGGGGATCCCCCCGTCGTAGCAGTACTCCCCGAGGACCCGCCCACGCGACGTCTTCACCACCGACTTGGCAAGCCGGAACTGGCCGGTCCCTTCCGCCGGAGGCGGGGAGCGGCGTTCGCCCGCAGGTGCAGCCGTCTGTGCGCGCTGCGGGGCGGTTCTTGAGGCAGCCCGCGCGGCCAACTCGCGTGCTTCGGCGATATCTCGCAGCGCCCCCACCACCTCGCGCTCGTTGGTCACCAACTCATCGGTGATCGCCTTCGCCGAACCGGTCAGACTCAGCTCTTCAGTTCGCAGTTTGCGGTGTTTCTCTTCCAGTTCCTGGATCGCGCGGCGGCACTCGGCGATGTCCCTGCGGACCTGGTTCAGCCGCGACTCGCCGTTGCGACGGCGCTCAAGCAGTTCACGGGAATGATCGCTGACTTTCCGCACGTTCTCTTCCCGGCCGCGAAGCGTGCTGACCTTCGCCTCGTAATGCGCGATCAGCGTGTCCACCACCCCCGCGTTGTCGTCCGCCTGTGTCTCCTTGCGCAACGCCCAGAGACGCTCGAGAGCGTGCCGCGCGTTCTCCAACTCGCTTCCGAGCAGTTTCTCGGCAATGTCGTAGAGACTCTCGCCAAGGTTCGACCCCCGCGCATCGACCCGTATCGCGTAGAACCCGTCATCCTTTGACGTACTCGCCGGCATGGCCGCCGTGGCGGCCTCGTGGTTCCCTCGAGAATCCTGCATGTGCACCTCCCGGGCTCCCGTTCGCCCATTTACATAGTATACGATGGCCGGGATGAGGCTGTCAACGCCACGGGGGAGCTACTCCCCCTTCGCCACCGCCTCGTTCAGCCGCAACGTCACCTGGAACATGTCGTCCACCCGCCGCGTGGTAAACGCGTAGCCCGAGTTGGCGAACACGCCGAGCATCTGGTAGTTGCTGCTCAGCACATTGGCCTCGAGCGTCGCGATATGCCGCGCGCGCGCAATGTCGATAAGCATGGTGAGCAGGTCGGTCCCGATACCCCGCGCCTGCCAGTCATCGCGCACCAGGAACGACAGCTCCGCCCGGTTGAGTTCGGGGTCAAGAAAGTAGCGTCCTACACCGACAATGCGCTCGCCGCCCGTGTCCTTGATGAGCCCGACAATCGCCATGTCGCGGCTGTAGTCCACATGCGTGAACTCCTGCACAAACTTGTGCGGGAACGCCT
>CAZJJT010000758.1:0-2326 GCA_964546395.1 uncultured Fibrobacterota bacterium | reverse complement strand
GGGTCGATCTCGGCAGTATCCTCGACCGTCTCACAGGCGCTGCCACCGGCACGTCCGACACGCCGCGGCAGCCGGTCGCCGAGCTTCGGGCGGTGATGCGGGAAGTGGAGGAGAGCAGGCGCGACGACAGTGCGCAGCCGGAAACGGGAGGCACCGGCACTGCCGCGATGAAGCAGGCGCTGGCCGGACGGACGCTGCCGCTGCAACAGGCGCTTTCGATCGTTATCAAGCTCTGTGACGCTGTGCAGTACGCGCACGAGCGTGGTGTGTTTCACCGCGACATCAAGCCCTCGAATATCATCATCCGGCCCGATGGCGAGCCGGTGCTGCTCGACTTCGGTGTGGCCAAGCTCACCGGCCAGACCTCGGCTGAGACATTCACCAAGACCGGGCAGATCCTCGGGACGATAGAGTACATGGCCCCCGAGCAGGAGCAGTCGAGCAAGCACGTCGATGAGCGGGCAGACGTGTACAGCGTGGGGGCGGTGCTGTACGAGTTGATCTGCGGTCGGAAGTGTTTCGAGTCTTCGGGGCAGCTGCTCGACGATATCGAGCGGCTGAAGGACCACATGCCGGTGCGGCCCCGCGCCCATATCCGGCATATCGACCGCGAGCTGCAGGCGATCATTCTCAAAGCGGTCTCTTCCGACAAGGAGCAGCGCTACACCTCGGCGCGCAGCCTCGCGCAGGACCTGATCCGGTTCCAGGAGGGGCAGCCGGTCATCGCGCGGTCACCGACACCGTTCTATGTATTCAGCCGGTTCGTGCGCCGCAACGCACTGGGCTTCTCGCTCTCGGCGGTTATCGCGGCGCTCCTTGCGGTGAGCGGGATCTGGTACGGCGTCGATCACTATCGCCAGTGGGGCGCCTGGGTGCTGGCATTCGACCACGACTTCGTCAGCACGCCGCGCCTGGGCGGCCAGTTCGTGTTCGAAGACACGAGCGGCGCGCCTGGTCATCAGTGGGTGGTCGACTCGGTCGGCCTGCAGCTGCCGCAGCACCAGTGGTGCTGGCTGCGTGACACGAAGGTGACCGGAAACGTGCGGCTCATTGTGCGGCTGCACTACGACGAGATGCCGGATGGCTTTGAGATAGTGATTAACAGCGCGGCCGACTCCGTGGCATCATGGTACCACGTCCCGCGCGGCTACTCGGCGCAGGTCGGCGGCTACCGGGGCACGCTCGACTTCGTCTCGGTCAACAACACCCCGGGCGTGGCACGGACCGTCGATCCGGTCCCCTCGAGGGTGGATCCCGGGCGGGACGTGGAAGTGGTGTTCCAGCGTGAGGGAGAGAAGATTTCGTTGTTTGTCAACGGCCAGAAACAGGCGGAGGAACGAGACATCCTGCCGTTCTGGGGACCAGACTTCGGCCGGATCGGGTTCCGCTCGTTTGCCACTGCTGTGCACGTGCGTGGTGTCCGCGTGTACCGCATGGCCCTGCCGCAGAAGACCACGCCCATGGTGGCGGGTGACGTACTGGTGTCGGCGGGGTACCCGCGGGACGGGATCAGGACCTACCTGAACATCGCCGAAGACTACGCGGCGACCTCGCTGGCCGAGAAAGCGCTGGTGCGCTCGCTGCACGCCGTGTACCAGCTGTCAGAACCGTACAAGACGCACCTGTCGGATTCGATCCTGGGGATATACGGTGTCGAGCTGCGCAACACGCCGTCGTGGCAGGATGTGCGCGAGATGCAGATGCTGGACGCGTGGAAGTCGGGGTTGTTCGAAGCGGTACTGCGCCAGCTTCCCGACCATTTCGGCCAGTTCCCGCATACGCGCGTAGCGCTCGAACTGCAGAACGCCGGCGCGCGGGTGACCGTGCCCGACACGGTACTGCACCGCTTGTTCGTGTGGGCCACGCAGACCCGGGACGTGCGCTGCCTGAACGCCACTGCCATGCCGCCGAGCGCGCTGAAGCTGGTGAAGGGACTGCCGCTCGGGTATCTGCGATGGGGCCAGGGGACGCTGGAGGATATCTCTGCGCTCAGTTCGTCGCGGCTGACGTGGCTGGTGGTCAACGACAACCGCATCGCCGATCTCAGCCCGTTGTGGGGACAGCCCCTGGGCTATCTCAATTGCACGCGCAACCGGGTGCGGGCGCTGGAGGCGCTGGGCAACGCACCGCTGCGGATACTCGAAGCGGGGTTCAACCAGGTAGGGGATGTCGCCGCTCTGCAGTACAGCCCGCTGGAGTACGTGCAGCTCACCACCAATCGGGTGCGGGATGTCGGCGGGATTGCCTCGCAGCAGCTCCGCTATCTCTACCTCGACAACAACCTGGTGCAGGACCTCAGTCCGCTTGAGAACCTGCCCCTTGCGAT
>CAZJJT010000757.1:0-2333 GCA_964546395.1 uncultured Fibrobacterota bacterium | reverse complement strand
TTGCTCAAAACAGCGATTGAGCGGCTGGGTCTTTCGGCGCGCGCGTACGACCGTATCCTCAAGGTCTCACGCACTATCGCCGACATGGATGGCCACGCGGGAATTGAGTCGCGGCATATTGCCGAGGCGATCCAGTACCGTGCGCTTGACCGGAAGTTGTGGGTGGGCGGGTGAGTTCCGTCTGCACAGAAGCCCGCACAGGAGCATGTACGAGGCATCGCAGTCGCCGCTGGGCCTGGGTGGACCGCTGCTGTGGTGTGGTGAACGTCGAGGGTGATCCGGCGACCCTGAAGCATCTCTGAAGTGTGCTGGCGCAATCGCAGCATTCCCACCGGACCGTTCCCCTGTGAAACATGGTCTGCATCCGCAGAGCGCCTGCAGGGTTTCGGCGCTTCGGGCAGCCGCCCAACACCCGCAGGCCAAATCATCCATTGCAGCCCTGTTATCCCTTCTTGCCTGCGCACTTGGGGCAAAGGTAGCTTCTCCTCACCATGACACCAGATAGAGCGACACCCTTTCCTGGCGGACTGACACTCATCGCCGGCGGCAAAGGCGGTGACCCTGACACGATGCTGCGTGTGTTGCGCGCGTTGGTGAGTCGGATTGGGAAGAGTCCGCGCGTGGCCTATATCGGTGCGGCAAGTGGTGATGACCCGCGGTTTTTCGGGTGGGTGGCGCCGGCGTTCCAGGAAGCAGGTGCCGGGGAAGTGGTGCATGTCAAGACAGTCGGATCGGCTGAGCGCAACGCACGCGCGCTGCTGAGAAGCGCGAATCTGGTGTTTGTGAGCGGCGGCGATGTCGAAGCGGGCATGAACGCCCTTGGGGCCCGACGCCTTGTGCCGCTGCTTCGGGAACTCCACGCATCCGGCACCCCGTTCTGTGGTATCTCCGCGGGCAGTATCATGATGGCGCAGGAGTGGGTACGGTGGCGTGACCCGGATGACGAGTCCACCGCCGAGCGCTTCGACTGTCTTCAGCTGGCGGGCGTGCGCGTGGATACGCACGGAGAAGCCGAAGGATGGCAGGAGCTGGTGGCGCTGCTGAACCTGTGCCCGACAGGCACCCGCGGCTACGGCCTTCGCGCGGGCTCGGCAATCGAAATGAGCGCGGACAATTCGGTACAGGTTATTGCGGGCGAGATCGACGTGTACGAACGGCAAGAGGGCGGCACTGCGCGCGCAGGCGTTCTCGCGCCAGCCAGGCGTGCCAGTCAATGACATGCCAGGGGAGCCCGCAGGCGCCTGACAGCCTCTACCCGAAGCGCTGTCGCGACACGCTCGAGTTGGCGCTGAGCAGTGTTCCCGCCTACCGCGAATGGCACCTGCGCGACCCAGGGCCCACGCACACAGTCGACCAGCGCTACGCGGCCCTCCCGCTTCTAACCAAGCAGCACATGCGCGACCATGGCCCGGCAGCGTTCGCCGTTCCGGGCCGCAATCTGGACCGCGCCCTCGCCGCTGGTGAGGTGGAACTGGTGGCAACCAGCGGCACCACCAGTGAGCAGATCCAGAATGTGTGGTACCAGGAGTGGTGGGACCGCTCCGAGGAAGCGTCGTGGAAGCTCAACACGCATGCCGCGGCGATTGCGTACCCCAACCACCGCGAAGCGGTACTCACCGGTCCGCGGCAGGCTGGCGTGCCGTGTGAACACGGCACGCTCGGCAGGGAAGAGCGGACACGGGGAAGGTTTCTGTATCTCAACGAGAAGCTGTCTCCGGAGCTCTGGACCCCCGAGCTGATGGACCGGATGCTCGGCGAGCTGCGAGCATTCCAGCCACCGGTGCTCGAAGCCAATCCGTCGCTGCTCGCACGGCTCGCCCACTACGCGTCGCAGAGCGGCCAGGATGTGTACCAGCCCGCGCTGGTAGTGCTCACGTACGAGAATCCCTCACGGCTTGCGCGCCGCGCGATAGCGCGGGTGTTCAGCTCGCCGGTGGCGAGCTCGTACGGGTCCACCGAAGCCGGGTATGTGTGCATGGAGTGCGAGTGTGGCGCGCTTCACCAGGTGTCCGAATCGTGTCGCGTGGATCTGGTTCCGTTCGGGCACACCCATGAGGGCCGTGAAGTCTGCCACGTGGTTGCTACGACGTTCGACAATCCCTGGCGTGCGCTGCTTCGGTTTGGCATGGGCGACCTGGCGATGGTCAACGGCACGCCGTGCGCGTGTGGACGGGGCGGTATCGCGTTGGAGTCCATCGACGGTCGAGTGGACAACGTGACGTATACCAGTGACCGGCGTATCGTGACTCCTGGCGACCTTGACCGTGCCCTGTACCAGGTACCGGGGATCTTCGACTACGCACTGGTGCAGTACCAGGACGGTCGGCTGGAGG
>CAZJJT010000756.1:0-2338 GCA_964546395.1 uncultured Fibrobacterota bacterium | reverse complement strand
CTCTTCCTGCCGTACATCGCCGTCGTAGGGGTCCTGATTCTCCGGTCTCTCCTGCGCGGCGTGCGTCACCCCAGACGCTCCGAGCGCCGCATCATGTGGTTCCATGTTGTCGGCTTCGCGATGCTGCTCCTGTGCGGGTTCGGGGACGCGCTCCTTCTTTCCACGTTCGGTCTCCTCAAACTGCCTATCGCCGGCATGACGGTCGTTGGCGTGTTCGCGTTCGGCACCATGGTCGCTCTCGTATTCACCGAGCGGTTCCTCATGCTGATCCGCGACCGGGCCGAGGCGTATGAGAAACTGCACCTGGCCTACCGCGAGCTGGAGTCGGCAGCGGGCGTGCGGCAGCTCGGCGAAGTTGCCGGGATTGTGGGCCACGAGACCCGCAATGACCTGCAGATCATCTACTCGGCCGTGTCGCTGCTTGTGATGCGCAAGCAGATCGCGCCGGCCGGGCAACACAACGCGAATATCATCGTCGAGCGCATCCGCAAGGCAATCCAGTTCAACAGCGACATCCTCGACGTCGTGCGGACACGGGTACTCAAGGAGAAGCTTCCGCTTGACCTCTCTGGTCTCATCGAGCGGTGTATTGAGAGTGGGTTTGCCGAGCGGCGTGACGCGTTTGTCTGGGAATCGCCTCGCAAGGAACTGACGATCCACGGAGACTGGGGCAAACTCGAGAACGTGTTCCACAACCTGCTCAAGAACGCCTTCGAGGCAGAGGCCACCGAGATTCGCTTCCGCTACACCGAAGGACGTGGGATACTCGTGCTCACCGTCGAAGACAACGGCAAGGGGTGCGACACGCCCGAGGAGGCGGCGAAGCTGTTCACGGCGTTCCACTCCACGAAGGGCGCGTTCGGCACGGGGCTGGGGCTCTCCTTCAGCCGGGCAATCATCGAGAGCCACGGCGGCGCCATTACCGCTTACAGCAGGAACCTGCTTCCCGGCGAAGCAACCGGGCTGTGTATCGAAGTCGTGTTCCCGGTGTTCGGGGAGGGCGAGAGTCCGGATTCCTCGCCATACGGGAGTGTCGTGTTGGTCAAGGAGGGACTCGGGGAGCTTGAGGCGGTGCTGAAAGTGCTCAGCAACGTCCATGTCACGCCACAGACTGTCGGTGGAGTGGGCGAACTGCGTCGCGATGTGCTCGAATCGATTCCGTCCGTGGTGCTCGTCGACGTTTCGCACCGCGAAGACCTCGGACGCGTTGATCAGCGATACCAGAAGGGGCTTGTGCTCCTCTCGAGCAACCCCTCGGGGTTGTTCGCGATGCGCACCGCCCACGGCGCTCACCCTGCGCTGTTCACTGAAGAATACCTTGTCCGCTGCCTGCAGGGGGGCGAGCGGTCCGCGGTGTAGCCGTGTCCTGCCTTCGCTCACCGTCTGCACTCCTCGAGCTTTTCGACAACCGTTCCGACAATCCGTTGCTGCTCGCAGAGCGGCAGCGGTCGCGTGCTGACAGACGCCCACGTCTTTGCGGCCACCACGTACGCGGCGTCACACACCTGCTCATACCACGGCGCGGCGCTCGCAACGCGTGAACCACGTTTGGCGGCACGCAGCAGGTCTCGGAGCAGACGCCTGTCCGTCACATGGCCCTGCACGGAGGCGCCAACGAGGTGAAGAGCCGACAACTGCTTCCACACCGGGCTCTCCACCAAGGCCTTCAGCGAATGGTCTCCCACCCCCCAGTCACTGGGCACCGAGAGAATGTCCGTGTCGACACTGACATGTACCGGTGCGTCCGGGTCGAGGAGGCCCTCGGGCAGTGGGGAGCCAAGATGGGGATGGTACACAACCTGGCCGGTGCGAAACAACTCCCGGTCGTAACCTGGAAACCACCGATAGTCCCGGCAACCGACGAGCACCGCCCTGGAGACCAGACCCTGTCGGCACGCAAACGAAACCCAGTTCCCGCAGTGCAGCAGGCAGGTCCCCTCGACGAACCGCTGGCAGTCCATGTGCCGATCGAAGAGCACCAGTTGCACGGGCCCCCCGAGTTCCTCACGGAGCATCGTAAGGAACCCGATATCCAAGTGGTGAAAGTTGGACGAGCCGCACACCAGGAAGAAGCGGCGTGTCAACCCTCGGAAGAGCCGGAGCACTTCGGCGGGTTCGGCTGCCATGTTGAGTGCCTCCACACCGCTCTCATCCACGATGTCAACCGTTGGCCCGTCGATGGCCTGGCCGCAGTAGACAGAACGCATCGCCTGGTCGGTGAGCACGACGGTGGCATCACGAATGCGGAATCTGTCTCGGTTCACAGGGCTCACTGGACAGCCTCTCGCACCATACCCCACAGGCACACGCTGGTCCGCGGCACCTGCTTGACGTAGCG
>CAZJJT010000755.1:0-2338 GCA_964546395.1 uncultured Fibrobacterota bacterium | reverse complement strand
CTGTTCCACCTGCAGTCCCTCCCCCCGACAACCATTAAGTACAATTATGCAACGTCTGCAATATGCCATCAGTGTCATCTCTTGTGCACTGTGGTATGATAGAGACGTACGATCACTGCAGCCCAGGAGGTCTCAACCATGCGCACCACAACCGTCGCCCTGCTCACATCACTCGTTCTGAGCGCCGTGCTGCCGCTCCGTGCGGCTTCAGTTTCCATCGCCCGTTGGCGCGGCGGTGCCACTGCCGCGTACTCGATCAACATGGACGACTACGGCACACAGTACTTCGGCGACCTCCTCGTGATCGACAGCACACTCGACAACCGGGGCCTGAACGTGTCGTTCGCTACGATTGCGAACTGGTCGGCGTGCAATATCTCGTGCCAGAATCAGAACTGGGGACGGGCGCGGACGATGCTCGCGGGCAACGAGTTCGTGAACCACACGCTGACACACCCGACAGAGCCGCTCACCGAGGCCAACTACGCAACAGAGATCGACAGCTCGCAGAAGATCCTCGAGGCGGGGATACCCGACAACCAGTGCATGTTCCTGGTATTCTCGGGGGGGTCGTACTCCGACGGCGCAGTAGCGTACATGCGCAGCCACAAGTACATCGGGTGCCAGAGTGGCGGCGGCGGTGTCAACCCGCACGTGATAGCCGACCCGTTCCGGGTCAAGGCAGACTACTACTCCGGCGGCGGACTGAGTTCACTCAACGACTACATTACCTCAGCGGTCAATTCGGGTGGGTGGGCCATGCGCTCGTGCCACAACGTCGGGTCCGGCGGCTGGATGCCGATCGCTTCCGCCGACTGGACTGCTCATCTGAACTTTGTGGCAGGCAAGGTTGCGGACGGTAGCGTGTGGATGGCGCCGGTGCAGGAGGTACTGGAGTACGCACTGGAGCGCGAACACTTCCCCGTTGCGGTGAGTTCTTCGGACGTCGATTCGGTGGTGCTCACGATTAACACCAGTGTCGCCGACATCAACCCGTCCCCGCTTGTCGACAACACGGTGTACGATACTCGGCTGACACTTGTCGTCGACCTCGACTTCGCCGCTGCGGGCTCTGCGGCCCGGCAGGGCCAAGACATGCTCGACGTCACCGTTTCGGGCGCCAGCCAGGTGATGGTAGACGCTGCCCCCTGGGGTGGGCCGGTGATCGTACTCAGTTCGTCGGTGTCGGTCGGCAGTGCTCACCCAGCCGTCGGAGTCCCGGCAGTGCCGGCCGGCGCAGGTGCAGACTGGCTGGTCGGCCTTGACGGGCGGTCGGTGCGACAGGCTCAGAGGTCGAGCACGGTCGGGGCAGGTGTGTACCTCCACGTTCGTGACGGTCGGACCCGTCTGGACGTACTCCACGGCACCAGGTAGCCGTCCATAGCCACCAGTGACGTACGGTGTCGACGCAGTACCCTGAGATCGCGGTCGGCTCGCGTGTCTGTCCTGCGGCACGACACCACTGCCTCCACCGAGTATCTTTGCTCTTTCGGCATGTGCAACACTCAACAGGAAGTGGGTCGATGGGTACAGCAAAAGCGCGGTCGAAGCGGGTGAAGGTCGGTGTGGCAGGACTGGGTCGCAGCGGATGGGGGATCCATATTCGCCTGATGAGGCCGCTCAAGAGCAAGTACGAAATCGTCGCGGTGTTCGACAAGGACGCTGGCCGGCGCAGCGAAGCGGCCGCCGAGTTCGGGTGCGCCACGTACACGTCGTTCGACGAGTTGATCCGTGACAGAAGCGTGGAGCTGGTGGTGGTCGCCATGCCGAACCATCTGCACGCGAAGTGCGCCATGGCGGCGATGAAGGCGGGCAAGCAGGTGGTATGCGAAAAACCGCTTGCAACGAACCTGCGGGACGCGGACCGGATGATCGCCTGCGCAAGGAAATGCCGCCGCCTGCTGAGCGTGTTCCAGAACCGCCGGTACATGAAGGATTTCCTTGCGGTGCAGAAGGTGATCAAGTCGGGTGTGCTCGGGCGTATCGTGCAGATCCGCATGGGTGTCTGGGGGTTCAGTCGCCGATGGGACTGGCAGACACTCAAGCGGTTCGGCGGCGGCCTGCTCAACAACCATGGACCGCATTACCTCGACCAGGCGCTGCAGTTGTTCGGCGATGGGATGCCGAAGGTGTTCTGTACACGCGACAGGGTGCTGACTCTCGGCGATGCCGACGATCATGCGAAGGTGATTCTGCACGGCAAGGGCCATCCCACAGTCGAGGTCGAGGTCACTGCCGCGTGCGCCTACCCGCAGGAACCGTGGCTGGTGATGGGCTCGAGGGGCACTCTCACCGGCAGCGGCAAGGAACTCCGCCGGGTATCGATCGACCCGAAGAA
>CAZJJT010000754.1:0-2339 GCA_964546395.1 uncultured Fibrobacterota bacterium | reverse complement strand
ATACACCACCGGCAAGCCTGCCGACCCGGAGCCGCGGACCTCAAGCGCACCGCGGAACACCTCGCCCCCCCTGAACAGAACCGAGTCGCCGGGTTGCAGCGAAAGCGTGTTGGCCTTGTCGATAGAGGCCCAGGGCGTGGCCGGCGACTGGGCCTGCTGGGCCGTGCGGGAATCATCGCCGGTGCTGGAGGAGAAGTAGTAGGTGGCAGCGCCGGCGGACACAACGCACATGAACAGGGCAGAAAGCAGTCTTCTCATGGTCCCTCCTTCAGGGGCCTCACCCCCGGCCCCTCTCCCATTTCAGGAGAGGGGAGACGGGCCAAGGCAGTGGATCGGATCTTCTCGAGAGTGTAGTCCGGACAGGCGTACACATCCTCGTTCTGGAAGCGAAGCGTGAGCACTCCCGCAGCAGCGAGGAAGTCGTCACGGTGTTGGTCGTATTCGGTTCGGTCGTTGTGCACAGTGCCGTCCAGTTCCACGGCGAGGCGGCATTCGGGACGATAGAAGTCGAGAATGTACCATCCGAATGGGACTTGCCGACGGAACTTCAGTCCGCTGCACTCCTTCGCGCGCAGTTCGTACCACAACGAGCGCTCGGCATCAGTTGCATCGCGCCGAAGTCGGCGAGCGAGTCGGGTACCGTAGCGAGGTGTCCTGGGCTTGATGCGTGTCGGCATGGTAGGACAGACCACCCCCCTCTCCCATGCGTGGGAGAGGGGCCGGGGGAGAGGGAACCTGTGCGAAAGATACCACTGGAAGGGATTGGGCCGGCGAAGTTCACCAGGAAGACTTGCGAATTGCTCACGCGCGCCTTATATTACGTTACGTAATGTCACAAGCGCCCCCCAGTACCATCACCATAGGCGATCTGGCCCGGTCGTGCGGCACCTCGCTGCGCGCGATACGCTGGTACACCGAACAGGGTCTGCTCGAATCCTGCGGCATGCGCGGCAACTGCGCGCTGTACGGGCCCGAATCCCGTGCCCAGGTGCGCCGCATCCAGGTCCTGCAGGAAACAGGACTCACGCTTGCCGGGATCAGGGGCATGTTCGCGCTCATTGCCGCCGACCGCACCCGCAACAAGCAGCTCACCACCACTCTGCGCAAGGTGGTGCGAACGCAACTCGAGACAGTTCGCGAACGAGAGGCCGAACTGGCCCGCATCCGCGCCGCGCTGAGCGAACTGGTCGCACAGACCGACCGGTGTGACACCTGTCAAGCACGCGGCGAGCAGCACGACTGCCAGGGGTGCGGCAACCTGGCGGCGCTCAAGACCCTCGGCATCGCCGACCCGACACCGTAGCCGCGCCGCGTCACGCGTACAGGGAGCACCGATGAACACCGCTGCTGTCGTACAGGACCTTCTCACCGCCCTTCCCCCGGCCCCCGGGGCGTTTGAGCACACACAGTTCCCGCTGCCGGTCACCACCGCAATAGACGGCTGCGGGGAGCCGGACACGAATGAGCTCGCGCAGCGCCTGAAGGCGAGGGCCGACGGCGACGTCAAACATCTCGTGGAGCCCCTGCTCGTTGCCGCCGAGATGATCGAATCGGTGCAGCCCGACCGTGCCGACTACTTCCTCACGGATGCGAATGTCCGCGACCGGGTGTTCCTCGGCAGCAAGTGGATGGCCGGGTGGGTCCTCGTGCTGGGCAACCGCGCGGTGCCCGAACTCATCGGACGCCTGCGGGAGCGAAGCTTCATGGTGTTCACCGACACGCCGGGCATCGAGAACACCACGTACATCGGCCCGCGCGAGACTTCCTCCGTCTACTTCCTCCAGCTCATGGCCCGCTTCGGGATGGTATGGGGCGGCATCGCACCCGGTGATCCTCACGAACTGGGGCATTACCTCGAGCGAGACATGCCCGGCATGCTCATCATCACCGAGGACCTCCCCCCGCTGAAGTACCTCGTCGCGCTGGGACTCATGAAGCTCGGCGCACCCGCGGTCGTACCGTCGTCGTTCCCGTTCCCCTACGGCAACCGGGTTGTTGCAGACACCGTCGACGATATCATCGAAAACGGCTCACGCTTCGAGAACCTGCGGGTACGGTTCTACAAGGACGAAGTCATCTACCTGCCCGAGTTTGCCAACCCGGCGCTGGCGCAGGAGAAGTTCGACACGGCGCGGCGCATCGGCGGCACGCCCGACTCCTTCATTTGTGTGCGGCGCGGCAGTGTCGAGCGTTCCTCGTGGGATGTGTACGGCGTGCCCGAAACAGACATCGGCATGCTGGTGACCGTTGACGAAGAGGGGTTCACCGACGATATCGCGCAGACCGTGGAGACCACGGCGGTCAAGGCGCTGAGTTTCATGCAGGGCGTACGCGGGTAC
>CAZJJT010000753.1:0-2348 GCA_964546395.1 uncultured Fibrobacterota bacterium | reverse complement strand
TACGGATGTGTGAACCGTCAACATCCGCATCGGTCATGATGATGATTCGATGGTAGCGAAGCTTGTTGATGTCGAACGTGTCCTCCTCGTCGATATTGCCGAACCCGGTCCCGAACGCCTGCACCATGGTCTGGATTTCGTCGTGGCCGAGCACCTTGTCGATACGTGCCTTCTCGACGTTGAGAATCTTGCCTTTCAGCGGCAGGATCGCCTGGAACGTGCGCTCCCGCCCCATCTTGGCGCTGCCACCCGCGCTGTCTCCCTCAACGAGGAATATCTCGCAGCGGCTTGGGTCGGTCTCGGTACAGTCGGCGAGCTTTCCCGGGAGCCCTCCGCCGTCCATGACGGTTTTCCGGCGGGCCAGCTGGCGCGCCTTGCGCGCTGCCTCGCGCGCCACCGCCGCATTGATCGATTTCTCCGCGATCTTGCGGGAAACCTGCGGGTTCTCTTCGAGGAACGTACCAAGTGAGTCAAACACCGCACTCGCGACAATCCCTTCCACCTCCGAGTTGCCGAGCTTGTGTTTGGTCTGCCCTTCGAACTGCGGACTGGGAATCTTCACCGAGATCACGGCTGTCAGCCCCTCGCGCAGATCTTCTCCCCGGATCTCAAGCTTGTTGTTCTTCTGCAGATTGTTGGCTGCGATATACGTCGTGAGTGCGCGTGTCAGCCCGCGCCGGAATCCTGTCAAGTGCGTGCCGCCATCCACTGTGTCGATATTGTTGGCGTACGAGAACACATTCTCGTTGTACGAATCGTTGTACTGAATCGCAACTTCAAGATCGACGTGGTCGCGTGACTGGCGCAGGTGAATGGGATCGGCGTGAAGCGGCGTGCGGTTCTCATCGAGGTAGCGCACGAACGATACCAGCCCGCCCGGGTACTGGAACTCATGCGAACGCCCTTCGCCATGCTCATCGGTAATCACGATATGGATACCGTCGTTGAGAAACGCCAGCTCCCGCAGCCGCTTCGAGAGGGTATCAAAGCTGAATTCGGTGGTCTCGAATATCTCGGGGTCGGGAAGGAAGCGGATGTGCGTTCCGGTTTCCTCGGTCTCCCCCTGCTCTGTGAGCGGCCCAGTCGCTTTGCCACGCCGTGTCTCAAGTACGTGCACATGCCCGTTGCGTTTCACCTCTGCCCGCAGCCATACAGCCAGCGCCGCGACGCACGATAGGCCGACGCCGTGCAGACCGCCTGATACCTTGTAGCTGGAGTTGTCGAATTTGCCGCCGGCGTGGAGTGTCGTTACCACCAGTTCCAGCGCCGACATCTTCTCCTGCGCATGCCAGTCCACCGGGATGCCGCGCCCGTTGTCTGTTACGCTCAGCGAGCCATCGTCATGGAGTGCCACGCGTATCGAAGTACAGTACCCGCCAAGCGCTTCGTCGATTGCGTTGTCAACCAGTTCGAACACGAGGTGGTGAAGACCCGCGGGGCCGGTGCTGCCAATGTACATGGCAGGACGGTGACGAACCGCTTCCAGCCCTTTGAGCGTCTTGATATTCTCGGCGGTGTAACGTTCTGTGTTCATCAACCCTCCGCGCCATACTCGGCGCGCTCAGGTGAATATGATGTCGGTGATGCTTGAGCATTCCGCCTTGAGTCGCGACAGAAGCATCGGCTTGAGGTACATGAGTTCGTTGCGCCACGCAGCGCTGTAAACCCGGACCCGGACCACTCCGCGCTCAACCGAACAACACTCGGTAGCCGCAGCGATACGCTGGCCAGCAAGCTCTTCCCATCGGCGCACCACATCGTGTTCACGGCACACCGCGAGATACCCGCTGTCGGCAAGCAGCGATTCAACGAGACCGCCGATCTGTTCGGGACCCGACTGGCGACGCTTCATTGCGCAACAACTTCCCCCCTGCGTACCGAGAAGCAGGGAAGAGGGGGTGAAAGGGACATACGCTCAACCGGCGCAGCAAGGAATACCTGTCCGCCGCCGCGCACCAGTGGGTACACCCGGCCCGTACGTGATTCATCAAGCTCCGAAAACGCATCATCGACAAGCAGGATTGCGCGCCTGTTCTCCTGCTCCGAAAGGCACCGCAGCGCACTGATCCGCAGAGCGAGCGCGAGGGTACGAAGCTGACCCTGCGAGCCCGTGGTTCGTGCGTTGTGTTTGTCAAGCAGAATGAGCAGGTCATCACGGTGTGGACCGCGTGTGGAAAAACCACGCTCAATGTCCCGTTTCCTATTGTTTTTCAGTGTGTTATAAAATACTTCCTGCCACGGTTCCGCGCCATGTTCCGTGCCCGGACAACTCGGCCGGAACAACAGTTCTGCCTCTTCGGATCCGGCACTGATTTCGAGGTAGGTCCGGGACAAAAAATGTTGACAAC
>CAZJJT010000752.1:0-2353 GCA_964546395.1 uncultured Fibrobacterota bacterium | reverse complement strand
TTCAGCGCATCGAGTTTCTCCTGCACTTCGCCCTGCCGCAGGATCAGCTCGCCCATCTCATCGTCGTTCATCTCGTCGCCGAACGCACCGCTTATCTCCTCAAACTCCTTCAGCAGGGCCATCGTCGGCCCCACCGCTTCCTCCACCACCTCGCGAACAGTCTTGCGGTCATCGAGGTGCGGTTCCTGCTCCAGCAGACCCACCGTGTACCCGGAAGAGAGCACGGCGTGGCCCTCGTACTCGGTGTCGACTCCCGCCATGATCCGCAGAAGCGTGCTCTTGCCCGAGCCGTTGAACCCGATGACACCGATCTTGGCGCCGTAGAAGTAGGAGAGCGAGATGTCGCGCAGGACGGTACGCGTCCCGTAGCGACGGCTGAGCCGCACCATGGTGTAGATGATCTTCTCGGGCTCACCTGCCATGCACAATCCAAACCGCGCCGTCGCAACCTGCGTGCGCGCCGCGGAGAATATACCACTCCTCTCGGAGCGTACAGCAGGCCGATTCAGTCTCCAAGCATCTTGCGTGCCTCGGATTCCAGCTTCCGCACCGACGCGCGGAGCTTCTCGGCACGCTCAGGCAGGATATCGCGGTAGAGCGGCACATCCAGCATCTTCTTGATGGCTGTGAGCGCCTGCTCGGCCCTGAAACGGTTCTTGATACAGTCGGAACAGTGCCGCGACGTGTAGTCAGCCACCTCCTCAAGCACCAGCGACGCGTACTGGAGTGCATCGGCAAGCGTGCACTTGTCCACGCACGGCGCTGTCAGAACACTCTCGGAGGTCTTTTTCGCGCGCCCGGCCACGATGTCCTGTCCAGGCCTCAGGAGGCCGTGGCGGGGTTGCCGTCGCTCAAGCGATCCAGGGCATCCAGCAGCGCCCTCTGCTGCTCACCCCCACGCATTTCAGCGAAACCGCCAACAATGAAATGGATGGCGAGAAGCCACGCAAGGCTGGTGGCGAAGCCCACGGCCACACCCCACCAGTATGAAGCGCTCTCGACGCCCGTTACGACTGCGTTCTTCGCGTCGTACGACACCGACACCGTCTCTGACAACACCGCGTGCCCGAGCATCTTGTAGGTTGTGATCCACGCCGCCACCAGCAGCACTGCCCCCAGCACCACAGCCATCCTCGAGCGCCACGCACGACTGCTCTCGCGCTTGCGCACTTCGGCAACCAATTCCTTCTCGCGAATGTTCTCCATACAGTCAGTTCCCACCCGGTTTCGACGGCGCCTCGCCGTCAACGTCGAACATCTGTGTGGATCCGACTTCGGTCGGATTCACCACTTTGCAGGTCTTTATCCCGAACGGCGCGTAGAGCGGACAGAAGCCCACCAGGCTCGTGGCAAGGAACACCAGCGCCACCAGGCCGAGCACAATCGCCGGAATTCCCACCACGATCTTCATGCCCACCACCACACCGATTCCAACGGCAAGCACTATCCGTACGATCCTGTCGACAACACCCATATTCTTCTTCATCGAAGCCTCCCTGGTGTACACCGGTACTCCGTGACCCATCCAGACCACCGCCACGGCATCCCCCCTCCACATCGAGAAGTATACGTCTGCGGGGCACCGAACGCAAGGGCCGCGCCCCGGGCCCCTCCCCCACAATAACCGTCACCCACGTCCGAATTCCGTATGGAAGCAGGCTCAGCTGCTTCCGTTGTCTTGTTCAGCGGCACATGTCCCACCCAACCCTCAGGAGGTGCCTATACCGAACGACCACCCGGAATCCGGTCCCGACTGGACAGCCGTGGCAGTTCCTGGGAACAGTCTGACCGGACACTCAGCAGTCGTCCGTCCCGCAGCGGCAAGGGCGGAGTGAAATCCACGCCGCAGACAGCACACGGCCACACCGGCTACCGCTGCCTGCGGTTCTGCGTTCTCCAGACCGCTCGTGGGTCCCGCATTCTCACCAGCACTTCTGCAGCTGCTTGTACTTCTTGTCCTTCTTCACCATCCACTCGTGCACGGCCGGCGGAAGATCGCAGAGCTTGTTGTACCCGTAGTCGATGTACGTGAGCTTGGGCATGGTGGTGAGCGCGAGGGGAAGTGTAGTGAGGCGGTTGCGTTCGAGGTACAACTCCTCGAGGTTCTTCAGCTTGCCGATATCTTCGGAGATCTGCTTGATATCGTTACCCCACATCTGGAGGTAGCGCAGCCTGGTGAGCGTGAACAACCCCGGCGGGAGTGCCGCAAACTCGTTGTTGCGCAAGTCAAGACGTTCCAGGTTGCTCAGCCGCCCAATCCACGCCGGGAGGTCGGTCAACTCGTTGTCCCCCGCATCAAGCACGCGCAGCTTGCTCAGGCCGGCCAGTTCCGCCGGCAGTGAGGTCAGCACGT
>CAZJJT010000751.1:0-2362 GCA_964546395.1 uncultured Fibrobacterota bacterium | reverse complement strand
CCACGGTGGCCAGTGTCTCACGTATTTCCTGCATCAGTTTCTGCGTCTGGATGCTGTCCACCACCATCGGTATCATCATCCGTACCGGCAGCTCCCGGTTCACCCGTCCCAGCGCCCGCACCTGGGGCCGCAGGATATCCGGGCTGCCAAGCAGGAAGCGCGCGCCGCGCCACCCCAGGTAGGGGTTGGTCTCCTGCTCGATACGCAGGAACGGCAGCGGCTTGTCCCCCCCGACATCCATCAGCCGGAACACCACCGGCCGCCCCTCCATCATCTCCGCGGTCTGGCGGTACACGTCGAACTGCTCGTCCTCGGTGAGCAGCCGGCTCTCGCGCAGAAAGAGGATCTCGGTGCGAAACAGCCCGATGCCGTCCGCCTGCACCGCCCGCGCCATCTTCACATCCTCGAGAAGACTCGCGTTCGCCATCACTTCCATGCCCGGCGGCGTGGCTACCACCCGCACCTCTTCATCGATACGGTGCTTCGGCGCCAGCTCCGAGACGACTTTGTCGGTGGGGTTGAGGTAGACCGTCCCCGTGTCCCCGTCCACCAGCACCCCGTCGCCGCAGCGGATCGTGTCGAGCAGGCCCGCGATACCGCTGACCGCGGGAACGCCCAACGAGCGGGCAATCACTGCCGCATGAGAGGAGATACCGCCGTGCTCGGTAACAAACCCCTTCACCTTCTCGAGATCCATGTGCAGGATCATGTCAGGCGTCAGCTCTTCGGCGGCTATCACGCGGTTGCGTCCCCGGCTGCAGTGGAGCTGGCCCTCACAGATGAACCCCGGGCGGGTGCCGCGAAGCTTGTCGAGAAGCCGCGTGCGGACCTCGCCGATATCACCGGCCCGCTCGCGCAGGTACACGTTGTCGATACGGCGGAACTGCTCCTCGAAGTCGCTGTATACGCGGTGTACCGCGTACTCGACGTTCTGCATGCTCTCCGACACCGCGGCGTGCACGCGCTTGACCGTCGCCGGGTCGTTCATGATATGCTTCTGCGTGGTGAATATCTCGGACTCCGAGGTGCCGATACTCCGCTCGGTCTCGGCAGCAATCTGGTCGAGCTCGGCGCTGCATGTCGCCATGGCCTCACGGAGCCGGCCCAGCTCCCGCTCAACTTCCTCGGGCGTGCGCAGCTTCGTTTCGATGACGGTGCGGTGACGCTCGGCTGAGTACAGGCACGCCGGCGCCAGCACGGTACCAAAGTTGATCGACAGCCCGTTGAACACTTCCATGGGGCGAGTTCCGTTGGGGTGGGCAGGCATAGGCTCTCTGCTCGGTATACGGGTTGGGGTGGCAGGAAGATTGTTGTGAAGCAGGAGATAGGACACAGTACATAGGACACAGAACATGGGACACAGAACATTGGACACAGAACATGGGACACAGAACATGGGACACAGAACATGGGACACAGAACATGGGACACAGAACACAGAACAGAGAACAGAGAGTGATAGTGCCCTTCTGTGTACTATCTCCTATCTACTATCTCCTGCCCCTCCAAAATACCTCCTAGCAACCTCCGTGCCTCGACCGCCCCCCAGCCCGCCGTGCAGTGAGTATTTTCGTTGACTTTGTGTCGTGGCTGGGGCATGCATGAGCGATCTGACCGGAGGACACCCGCGTGAACATCGAGTACAGCAAGAAGAAACACGACCTTCGCAGCGACCCCCTGGTGGAGTTTCTCGCCAAGGCGAAGGCGTTTGTTACGGCGCACGGAAAGAACCTGACCGTCGTCGTGGTGGGTGCGGCAATCGTGGTGGCAGGGGCCGTGCTGTTTGCCCAGATGAGAGCCGCGGCGCAGAAGCGCGCCGATGCGGCGTTCGGCAGGGCACTGGAGTACTACGAGTCAAGCGACCGCCAAAAAGCAATACTGGAGCTTGGGGATGTCGCCAACGAGTACCGCGGAACGCCGCATGCCGCGTATGCAGCCTACCTGCTCGGCATGACCCTTATCGAAGAGAACCGTCCGGCGGAAGCGCTGGAGTGGTTCGACGTTGCGTCGAAGGGGGCGCCGGGTGCCGGGTTCGTACCTGCCGCGGCGCTCGAGGGGTTGTCGATGGCGTACGAGGCACAGGGCGACTACCAGCAGGCGCTGGCGTATGCGCAGAAAGCGCTCGATGACAAGCGGTTGGCGCACCGCCACCCCCATCTGCGGTGGCGCATGGCCCTGCTGAACGCGCAGCTCAGCAACACCTCCCAGGCGCTGGCGCTCTGCCGCGCCATCGAGTCGGACACGCTGGCCATGGCCCTTCACCAGAAGGCGCGGAACCTCGAGGCGGAGTTGAAAGCGAAGGGTAGCTAAAGCTGTTTGGCAGGCGGGGCGGTGCTAGTGGTTGAAACTGTTGACTATTGAC
>CAZJJT010000750.1:0-2364 GCA_964546395.1 uncultured Fibrobacterota bacterium | reverse complement strand
ACGTAGTATCTGTTGCCACGCTTGAAGTGCGATGCCATACGTTTCCTCCCTAGTGCGCCACACCATATCAAAGTACCCGAACTGGGCCATAACTGGGCCATGAACGTCGGGAAACGTGGGGGGAGCACGGGGAACAACGGGGAACGTTGAGCAACGTCCCAGGCGGGCGAAATGATTGATTTTAGGGGAGCTACAACGCATGGGGCCCACCAGTCGCTTTCACGACCGATGGGCCCCTTCTGGTATGGCGGAGGACGAGGGACTCGAACCCCCAAGTCCTTACGGACGGCGGTTTTCAAGACCGCTGGATTACCATTATCCTAGTCCTCCGCGCACATGCCGGACATCAGGCTGGTAGTGAGAGGAAAATACCTCTGACCTCCGAGCCCTAATCTCTCACCAGACTCAGGACCCGCACGAAGCGTGCCCCGCCTCGCATCAACACCTCTGCACACAACCCCGTGGTTGCTCCCGTCGTCACCACATCGTCGACAAGTACCACCCCCTGGCCTGCCAGTTCGCCCGCACACTTCGTGCGCACCTCGAACGCGTTCGCCAGGTTCCGCTGCCGCTGCTCTTTGTCAAGCTTGGTCTGCGTTTTCGTGTGGCGGCGGCGGTGCAGAAGGTGCGGCTCGTAGCGCACGCCCGGGAGATCGAGGGCCGAGAGCACTCCGCGCGCCACGCAGTCGGACTGGTTGTAACCGCGCCGCATGCGGCGTATCGCGTGCAGCGGCACCGGACACACCAGGCCGACCCCCGCCCAGAACTCGGCGGGCACGTGACATGCCAGTTGTGCGCCCAGGTCAACCCCCAGCTTCCACATCCCGCCGTACTTCAGCTGATGCATCAACTGACGCGTGGTGTCGTCGAAGTCGAGCAGCGAGAAGATGCGTTCGAAGGGGAAATCCCACACGATATCGCACGTACAGTCACGGTGCGCGGTGTTGATACTGCACCGTGGGCAGCGCGTGGCGCGCTGTGCGTTCCCGCTCACCCGTTGTGCGCACGCCGGGCAGAGCCACCGCATGCTCCCGTCGTGCAACACCCCGCACGCTGCGCACAGCGGCGGGAACACGAACGACACGATATTGCGCGCTGCTGCCCTGAACACACGCATCGAGAGCGCTAGACCATCGGTGAAGAGGATACGGCAGGATGCGAGCGCAGATCATCCCTGAAGACCAGGTTGCGCAGAATCAGCCCGCCGAATACCGCAAACAGCACGATACACACCACCTGGTTGTGACTGAGCGGGCCGAGTTTCTCGGTTACCTCGTAGTGGCGTGTGAAATCGACGGCGAAGCGCAGCACCGAATACAGGAGGCCCACCAGATAGAACTGGAACCCGTCGAACAGCTTCCCACGCCGGCCGGCGAGCAGCACGATTGCCGCGATGGCAAGTCCGCCAATCGAGAGGTAGAGCTGCGAAGGGTGCAGGCCGGAAGCATGTATGTGCTGCTGGAAACGGCCGGCAGGGGAGCCCAGGGGGAACGATACCGAAAACGGCCCGTCCCACGCAGCTCCGTAGCAGCAGCCGTTCATGAAACAGCCGATGCGGGTGAGGAAGATGCCGAGGCCGACACTCGGGGCAAGCGCATCGGCGTACGGGAGAAACGGATATTTCTTGATCCGGAAGTAGAGCACGCCGGCCAGGATCGCTCCGATCATCCCCCCGTACATCACCAGCCCGCCGATCCCCACGCCCCCGTCCTGGAACGGGTTCACCGTATTCCACAGGTTGCCGCGGAACTGCTCGAAGTGAAGCAGGACATAGTAGAGCCGCGAACCGATGATTGCGGCGATGATAATCCAGAACCCCACATCGACAATCGCGTCCGGGTCGAGATTGCTGCGCCGCGCGCGCCACGCCGCCAGCCAGATGCCCAGGAGAAACGACAACGCGAGCATGAACCCATACGCATGGATTGGGAACCTGAAGATGTGGAACAGCACCGGATGCATTCAGAAGTCCTTTCTCTGGTACCTAGAAATCATGACTGCCCGCCGCAACGTTGATCAGCAATCCCACCAGTATTGCCACCGTGAGCGCAAACGACCCGCCGTAGCTGAGGAACGGCAACGGCACTCCCGTCACCGGCATCATCCCGACCGTCATCGCCACATTCACGAAAATATGAAACGCCAGAATCGAAACAGCGCCGACCGCCAGCAGGTTGGCGAAACGGTTGCGGACCCGCTGGGTCAGCATGTAGCCGCGTACGAGAACAAACAGGAACAGCAGCAGCACCACCGAGCAGCCGAGCAGACCGAACTGCTCGCCGAGCACCGAGAAGATGAAGTCGGTATGCTGCTCGGGTAGGAACGAGAGCCGGGTCTGGGTCCCTTGGAGGTAGCCCTTGCCGA
>CAZJJT010000749.1:0-2372 GCA_964546395.1 uncultured Fibrobacterota bacterium | reverse complement strand
CGCCCCCGGTCTACCTGGCGCAGCCCCCTGGAAGCTCGAGACTTTGGTGCTGATTCTGGCTCAGTCAACCTTCCTGAACACCACCGCGTCTACCAGTACCTGCCCCGTCGAACCCTCGGCCAGGATCTCCACGAAGCCGTCCATCCCTTCGTCGAACTCGAACACCCCGATGGCCCTGCTCCTGTGGGGCTCGACCCATAGCCGCTGATCATCGTCACGGCTTCTCACTCTCACCATGAACCTGCTGTTGGGATTCAGGCTGGGGTTGACAGACTGCGGTCCCTTGGGTGACATGGCACGTCGCTCAGGTTCGAACGGCGTCTCCTCGGCGAAGGTGACTTCGTACTTCCCGGCTTCCAGATCGGGAGTGAAACGCGCGAACTCACCGCCCCTCGGTCGGCCTCCGTTGGTCATGAAGTACTGGCGGTTGTAGCCCCGTTCCTCGAGACGCTGGAACTTCGGGCGGACCCAGAAATAGGGAGTGGCGTAGAACCGGCCGGGCCTGTGGTCCAGGTTGTGGACGATGTCCTGCCCGTAGTTGCGCATTGAGGAGTGCCGTGTCGGGCAGGCGGGCACCGTCAGTTCCACCACGAACCCCTGCGTACCGTTGAGAGCGCCGGGCACTGCCACATGTACGGTTGCCGAGTATACCCCGGCTGGAAGTGTGTCCGAGTTCACACTGACATCGAGTCGCTGGTCGTTGCCCGTACCGGCGTGGCGCATGCTGAGCCACCCCATGCCTCTGTGGTACTCGACGACGGGGCCGTTGGCCTTCGCCAGCGTCCCGGCACCGTCGTTGTGCAGGTGGACGACTGCCGGGCGAGGCACCGGTCTGCTCTGGCGGCCAACAAAGTGCAGCGAATGAGGATAGGTTGTCGGTGCCTCGCCATAGGTGTCCATCATGTGCATCGGCCGCAGTCTGAACGAAGGCTCATCGTCTGCCGACAGCACCAGGGCGGGCTCCGTGGTCTCGCCACCGTCCACAGTCATGTGCTGCGTGGACGTCGCCTTCCGAGCCCCATCATCGACGACCAGTGTGACCGGGTAGATCCCCGGCCGGGTGTAGGTGTGCTCCGGGTTCTGCTCGTCGGACCAGCCACCGTCACCGAAGGTCCAGCAGTACGACAGTCGCCTGTTCGGTCCTCCTGCTGCCGAGCCCCTGCTGTTGTACTGGACCGCAGTGCCGGTCTTTGCGGGACTCAGCGGCGCAATCATCGCGCGTAGTTCTCCGTGGTCTCTCTTCGCGTTCTCGAACGACTGCCAGAACAGGATCCATGGGTCTACACGCAGCATCTCCTTGTCGCCGGGCTGTTTCACCATGAAGATGTAGTGCGCATGGTCGTGCGTCCCGGACCAGACCCCGGCGGCATCGACGTAGTGTGTCCCGGCCGGTATCGGTTCGTGCTCGGGTACCCGAAGACCGTGGATATGGGCGTTCTGCAGATACCAGACATCGCCGTTGTCCCAGGTGTGCTCACCCCGCCAGCGGTTGTTGTTGCTGCCTCCCACGAGGCTGGTGACCAAGCAGTGATCGTCGATGGGGAATGGAGCGTAGTTGGGTGTGCAGCGGGGCATGTTGATGTCGAGCCCGCCATGCGCTTCGGCGCCATGGTACGGCCCCATCCACACGTCATCACCGTTGTAGCTCTGCTCGACGTCTATCCAGTTCTCGCCGTTGGCGTAGAGCCCCTGTACCTTGAACGGACAGATGTCTTCGGTCATGTCGCTCAGCGCGAACCGCGCGTCCTTGCCCGGGCAGCACTTGCCGTGTTCCTCGTTGACTACGCCATTGCTGAAAATGCACGAGACCCCGTCGAACCAGATTCGCATACCGTTGACCACGTACGGTTCGTACAGACTCTCCTGCGAGCCCACGTATCGCTCCATCTTCATGGGGTGCCCGTCGATGGTGACCGTGCACGTGAAGAGGTAGAGTGTCACGCTCCCCGGGCGGATGGTGGACAGTTCGCTCAGATTGGTGAAGATGGCCTGCGCATCGGTGTCCTCGAGCACGAGGGTTCGCTGCTCACCATTGCGCAGCGTGAACGTGCAGGCTTCGCCCTTGTTGAGTTCGACTACGCTGAGTGTGCCTTTTGCTTTCAGGTCCATGGTTGCTCCAAACGAGGAAATGGCCACTGTGAAGACAGCCGGAGGTGTGGATGCGTACAGGCAGAGCACGCGTGGCCACACCGTCCTTGACATAGTGGGGAATGTATGCGCCTGAAATTGATGTGATAGGTGGGAAATTGACAAGAATATGCTGTATTTTGACTAACTGAGAGGAGTGCACCCATGGCATCAAAGCACCTGTGCTGGCAGCGGATGTTTGGCGATGCTCCGTACACCGTGAACCTCCGGCTGCGCAACACGGA
>CAZJJT010000748.1:0-2378 GCA_964546395.1 uncultured Fibrobacterota bacterium | reverse complement strand
GGCCGGATGCCGTCGGCGGCGGGTACGGCAGAAACGGGCTTCTGGGCGAGTATTTCGCCAACACGGACCTGAGCGGCCAACCCGCATTCACCCGTCGTGATGTTCGAATTGATTTCGACTGGGGCATACTCGGACTGGTCGGCGGCTCCAACTGGACCGCCATGAAATCGTTCCCCACCGACAACTTCTCAGTGCGGTGGACCGGCACAGTCATCCCGCGCTTCACCGAGGACTACGTGTTCATCGCACATGCCGATGACGGTATCCGAGTGCGAATCAAACAGTCCGGTGCCGGCACGTGGAACACGATCGTCGACCGCTGGGACGCAGCCGGCTCCTACGAAAGCGCTGCCCAGTCGCTGGCCGCCGGCACCACCTATGACGTCCAAGTTGAGTACCGCGATCTCACCGGCCCGGCATGGTGCAGGCTCGAGTGGAGGAGCCAGAATACGGGCATAGAGGTCATTGACCCGGTCGTACAGCAGGCGCTCAACGCGACTTCGTGGTACGGGTACGAAGACCATATCTGGGCGAACCGGACCAAGACTGCTCGCTGGGACGAAGGACGTTCGGTGGTTGACTCGCTCGGGTGGCCCACCGATACCGGGACCATGGTGATGTCTGAGAGCAACTCCTCCGACCGCGTGCTGGCGGGGATGTACCTGATGACGTTCAGGGGGAAGGCTGCGGTCCGCACGGGCTGCTGCAACACGGTCACATTCCGCGTGGGCACCCAGACCTGGACCAACCAGCTTCCGCGGGGCGAAGGCTATGACCCGGCGACCAACACCACTACGGCCGAGATGTGGGTGAGCGGTTCCCGCCTGGTAGATCTCAGGTGGATTGAGACTGCCCGCGACGGTTCCGACAACTCGGGTACGGGTGTCACGGATATCAGGCTCATGCGCCCCGTCGCACCGGATGACAGCACGCACCACGACACCTCTGAAGTAGTCCACCGTCAGTTCAAAGCGATGCTCGCCCCACACTACACCTGCCTTCGCTGGCTGCAAGGCGCCAACGCGCGTTCGGCCAGCACCTGGGATGATCGCACACGGCCCGGCTACGCGTTCTTCTCCAAATCGCTCCCGGGCCAGAACTGGAGCGACCAGGAGAATTTCGAGTACCTGGTCATGCTCGCCAACGAGACCGGCAAGGACCTGTACCTGACGCTCCCGGTGAACGCCGACGATGAGTTCCTGGAGAAACTTGCAAAGATGACGAAGTACGGCACGGATGGCTACGAGCCATACGGATCGCCTCAGGCGGACCCACTCTACCCGCCGCTCAACAGCAACCTGCGGCTGTTCATGGAAATCGGCAACGAGATCTGGAACTGGTCGTTCGCGTCGACACAGCAGGCCCAGGAGGCGTGTCGGGCCGAGTCGCTGGCAAACTCGGCGGTGTGGCAGCAGGTGAACTACGACGGGAACGCTGGTCCGGCAGTGTGGTCGGGTGCGCTGCGACGCTGGCAGATTATCCGGACGGTCACGTTGAGCCAGGCATTCCGCACGGTGTGGGGCGATGAAGCGATCGGCGCGAAGATTCGTCCGCTGATAGAGTACCAGTACGACAACGCGCAGAACACCGCGTACGCCTCGTTCACCTACTACAACAACTGGTACAACAACGGCGACGGCAACCATGTGGCCGAACCGTACCCGATCACGTACCATATCTGGGGCGGCGGCGGCGCGACGTACTACGGTGTCGGCAACCGCTACGGCGACCAGAGCGCGGTGGCGTTTGCCGACTCGAGTTTCGAAACACCGTCCATTGCCGCAAACTCCCACCAGCTTCGCCCAGGCGGCTCGCCGTGGACCTTCACGGGCAACGCAGGCATCTTCCGGGCCACATCGAACAATTCGGTGGTCGGCCCGCTTGCTGCCGCGGATACCGCTCCCGACGGCAACCAGGCCGCGTTCTTCTTCGACACCGGCTCTGTCAGCCAGGCAGTCAACTTCCCGCACACCGGCTTCTTCGCAGTGACGTTCAACGCGGCGGGACGGGGCGGCGGCTGGCCGGGGTACCTGAGTTTCGATGTGCTCGTGGATGGGCAGCCGGCGAACCCGATGGGGCAAACCGATATTCGGCCCTCCACTGGCGGGTGCGGGATCGGCGGCTGGTCGCGGCCGACCGATCAGCTGGTGGAAGTGTGGGGCAGCAACGTGTTCGAGATCACCTCGACCGGTAGCCACACCATTACATTCAAGGGTCGCGAAACCAACGGCTGGGAGCTGATGATCGACAACGTCAAGATCTCCAGTGCCGACAGCCTGCTCGAAAGCGGATTTGGCTCGGGGCAGGCGTGGGGACAGGTGGCGGGCGACGACTACACGCAGCAGCTCAACAGCCAGGCGAAATACACGCGCACGTTC
>CAZJJT010000747.1:0-2393 GCA_964546395.1 uncultured Fibrobacterota bacterium | reverse complement strand
CATGCGGCTGCCAGTGCATTATCGGGCACACAGAGGGACGCACGGGACACGGGCACGGCTTCCTCGAACGCCCCCCGATCGATACCGTTGTATACAACGCACGTTCGCGAAGCCAGCGAGTGGAGGTGACGTGCGAACGATTGCTGGACCGTAACACTGATACACACGATTCGATCATACCGGGAGTAGGCCCACCGCTCCAGCGGCCGAAGAAACGGGCTGCTGCGCCTGCGGTTGGTCGGGCTGTGTTCGGTCACGACACGTCCCCAGGCTCCCCGCTTGAGCTGCGCTCCCCAATACAGGGCCGGAAACAGGTGGCAGTGAACCACATCGTAGCGCTCCGCCGAGACCACCGCCTGCAGTCTGCCCGGGATAGACATGTCGAAACGCCGTGACATGTTCAGTTCATGCACTGCAACACCATGTTCGCGCAGCGCTTCCACAACCGCCGGATGCGACGTGCGGTAGATCGTGGCGACTTCCGCCTGCACTCCTCGGTCTGCAAGCAGGGGACACACCTGCGCGAGAAGGCGCTCCGCGCCCCCCATGTCGAGGTTGTTAATTATGTTCAGCACACGCATGGCGGGCTCCACAGCAACCGTATCGCGACGAGCAACGCACACGCTAAGATATATGTCCTCCGTGTCCACCAGAACATGAAGTCATGATCGACATCACCCTGTTCTTCCTGATCTACCTGGCCCTCGGCCTGCTGTGCGTGGGTCTGTTGAGCCAAGTCGTGAAGCTGACACACACGGAAACACAGGTCGCATTTCTTGCCGTGCTGTTCCGCGCCGCACTCACCTGGTATTACTGGCACTACACGCTGTCGCACTCGGCCGATGCTATGAGCTACTATTTCCACGCGCAGCACGTGCCGTTCCACTGGGCCGACCTGTTCAGTACGAGTACGGCGTTCGTTGACGCGTTCACGGCCATGCTCTATCCGCTCACGCGGTCGTTTCATAACGGCTACCTGATGATGTACATCCCGTACTCGCTGACAGCACTCGCGGGCTCGTGCATGCTCTACCTGGTGCTGCGGCAGTACGTGGTGTCAAAGAAGACGCGGCGCATGGCGCTGATCGGCGCGTTCTTCCTGCCCAACCTCATCTTCTGGACCAGCAACCTCGGCAAGGACTCCATCGCCTTCTTCGGTATCACCGCCGTCGTGTACGCCGTGCTCGCCGCTCCCACACTCAGGATCCGTGTGGCGGCGGCCGTGGTGGGCGGGGTGGCGCTGTACGCCGTCCGGCCGCATGTGTTCCTGTTCCTGGTGGCAGCGCTGGGGGGTGGATGGTTTCTGCAGCGACGCGCCTTGTCCGCAAAGACCGTCATCCCCGCGGTCCTCGCCTTCGTGGCATTCATCGCCCTGTTCGACAATGTCATGGACTTTGCGGGTATCAACGTGGCGCCCGATGAAGAGCGGGGGGCGCTCGGGACCGTCGGCGCCTACTACGAGAGCGGCATGGACCGTATCGAGTACGGCTCGCAGAGACTCGCGACCGGCGGCGCGGCCATGGAACGCGAAGGCGTCAACGAACTCTACGCACCCCTGTACTTCCTGCAGTTCCTGCTGGGGCCCTTTCTCTGGCAGGCGCGCAAACCCATACAAGTGGTGTCAGCGCTGGAGAACATCATCTACCAGCTCATGCTCATCTATCTCGTGTTCAACTGGCGCTCACTCGTGAAAGCCCCGTTCCTGCCCTTCAAACTCGCCTGGCTCATCTACCTCGTCGTCGCCAGCACGCTGCTCGGCATGATGTACTCAAACTTCGGTCTCACGGTACGCCAGAAATGCATGGTGCTCCCGGTGCTGGTGGTGTTTTTCATGGCCGCCTACGGGTACAAAGAGAAGCTTCGCCTGGACAAGAAGGCGAAGCGGAAGGCTGTGCGGGATGCAGCTTCTGGGGGCTTCGCCGGGTAGGGCGGGGGTGGCGCACCGCACTGCATCCCGCCGCCAGTCCTCCATCCCCGCCTCCGTCCGGCAGCGGCTCCTCAACCTGGCGCGCGTCCCGAGTGTTTCAGGGCCGAAGCACAGCCGTGTACGGTCCACGTGTACGCGCACGCGCACGACACGCAGATTCCTCCCCTCTCCTGAGCGGCAGCGAAACGCTGTGCGAGCAAGCGAGCACGTCCAGCGAGGGGTGGTGCGCTCACGCGCACCGGGGTGAGGTCCCCTCGCACCAAGGGGCAGAGAGCCGACCACCACCTGCAGCCCACCGAGGAGCACTTGCGGAGATTCGGGAGCACTTACAGGACTCCCATGTCTCCTGCAGACCCCAAAACCATCCTTGCACACCCCGGCGGAGCACCTGCAGACCCAAAACTGGGCCAGTCAGGCCCTGAAACGGCTGCACGTCAGCCATTTTCTCTGAAAGTGCCCCCTGTTC
>CAZJJT010000746.1:0-2395 GCA_964546395.1 uncultured Fibrobacterota bacterium | reverse complement strand
TGCTCAACCGCGCTGAGCACGTCATCGACCGTGCGGACGGTTCGTGTTGCGGCGGGACGTTCCCCGGCCTGCGTGAATGCCAACGGCGGCCCCGGCGAGTCCTGCTCCCAGGTGCGTTCTAGTTCGTACAGCGGCGCGTCGTTGACCCCGTACTGTGGGCGCGCGAAGAACGCCCACTCGAGCGAGTAGTCGAAATCGGTGTCGAGCGAGCCGCTGCCGCGCCGGGCCAGTTCGGTGGTGAGGCGTTGCGCACACGTGCGATCGAGCACGTGGCGCTGCCACGCCGGGTCGTGTGATTGTTCGCGGATACGCTGGTCGAGCACGCGCCAGTTGTCGGCGGTAAGTGGTTCTCGCCAGTTGTAGAGTTCGGACAGGATGATGCTCACGCCCCAGAAGCAGGACGTATTGCGGATGCGGTTGACGAAAGGCACTGCAGACGCCAGGCGGCGGCGGGCCTCATCGGGGTCGCGGCGCTCGTCGATACGTCCTGCGTCGCGGCAGCCCGCGCAGTGGAGGTCGCTGACCACCATGTGATACAGCAGGATATCATGAAGACCCAGGGCGCCGGGAGCATCACACTCGATATGCGAGTGGATGTCGTAGAGTGGAAGCGGCAGCAGCGCCTCAAACAATGTCTGCCTCAAGCTCTCTCTGTCCATCACTCCTCCCTCGTGCCCCTGGCGTGGCTACACGACAGTAACCGTCACTCCCCGCGAGCGGAACTGCTCCAACTGTGCCGCGTCCGCACCCCGGTCGGTGAGCACTTCGCCGCGAAACTCGTCGATCCCGACGGTGGTCTGTACGCCGTGCACGCCGAACTTCGAGGAATCGACGAGCAGCACACACCGCTCGCAGTGGTCGTGGATGATCCGCTTGATCACGCGCTCACCCAGGTGGTTGTTGACCAGCCCCTGCTCGGCGTTGACATGCGCCGCGGCCAGAAACGACACGTCGGCACGGAACTGTCTGAATACCTGCTCGGCAGCGTCACCGATACAACAGCCCAATTCGCGCTCGTACTGCCCGCCCACGAAGACTATGTCGATCGATGGCTTGGCGCGCAGAAGGACGACGTTCTCCACTGAGTGGGTAACAACCCTGAGGCGCCTGTTGGCGGGGAGCCTGTCGGCGAGAAGGGCACAGGTCGTACCTGCATCCAGAAACACCGTCTGGCCCTGAGTCACCAGGCCCGCGGCATACGCCGCAATGACCTGCTTGGCCCCGGTGTTCTGGTGCCGTCGCCATGCATAGGGGATGCCGAATGCCACTGCGTCCGCGAGCTTCGCACCGCCGTGCACCCGGGCCACGACCCCTTCTGTCTCGAGGGCCGCAAGGTCGCGGCGCACCGTAACAGAAGATACGCCAACATGTTGCGCAAGTTCATCGACGCTTGCGAACCCTCTGTTGGTCAGATACCCGACTATCCGTTGCTGGCGAGTGCCACCCATCGATCAACCATGTTTGGTCAAAATGGTCTATTGACAGTTTCGTTTTGGTAAATTATATTCACACATCCGAGTTGTCAATGGACATTGCAGGATCTCAACGCAGACGGAAGACCATGTCATTCACCCCGATGAAGCCGTTGCTTGACCGCGCCCTGGCCGATGGCTACGCAGTGCCATCGTTCTGCGTGTGGAATACCGAAACCATAGACGCGGTGCTGAGTGTCGCCGGGCGCATGCGCGCGCCGGTGATCCTGATGTCCGGAGAGGTCGAGTGCCAGGTGAACGCGCCGGCGCCCACAGCCGCAACCGCGCGTGCGTTGACAGGGCTGCATGGCATGACCGTGCCGTTTCACCTCGATCACGGTGGGAGTGTTGCGCGTGCCGCGGAGTGCATCGATGCCGGGTACAGCTCGGTGATGCTCGATTTCTCGACCCGTCCGTACGAGGAGAATGTCGCCGCGTTGGCGGAAGTGGTGGCAATGGCGGGCCCGAAGGAGGTGACGGTTGAAGGAGAACTGGGTGCGGTCGGCGCGGTGAGCGTGGATACTGCGGAGGGCTCGCACGGCTCGACGCTGACGGACCCGGAGCGGGCCGCTGACTTTGTGGCCGCCACGGGGATCGACTGTCTCGCGGTCTCAATCGGCAATGCGCACGGTCACTACGCGGCCCTGCCGACGCTTGATTTCGACCGTCTCGAGAGGATTCACCGTGTGGTGTCTGTGCCGTTGGTGCTGCATGGTGGGACGGGCACTCCGGATGCGGACATCCGACAGGCAATCTCGCTGGGCATTGCCAAGGTGAATGTTGCCACGGCGCTCGTGAAACCGATGCGGGAATCGCTGATGGCGCAGTGGCAGGCGGGCGAGCGGTTGTGGGTGCCTGAAGCGATGGCGAAGGCGATGGAGCCGGTGCGTGAGGCCATTGCCGAATGGATTGTCCGGGTGGGC
>CAZJJT010000745.1:0-2409 GCA_964546395.1 uncultured Fibrobacterota bacterium | reverse complement strand
CGACCACTCGCAACGCGAGGCACTCATGGCGCTGGCCTGTCTCGTCCGCTTCCGCGGCAGCGAGTGGGCCGCTGAACAGGCCAACCGCGCCGCGCGGGCCCTCAACAGCTACATCCGCGATGACGGCTCGTGGGACACGGCAGACATGCAGAAGCGCGCCCACGCTGGCGGTATCGCGATCGACAAACCGCCCGAACCGTACGGCGGTACGGACGGGGTCGCGCTTGTCGGTACGCATGGAAGGATGATCGAAGCGCTTCTCGAAGTGTTCTCCGCATCGGGTGATCTCGACGCGTTCAGGCTCGCCGACCGGCTGGCACGATTTCACTTCGACATCTCAACCAGACCCGACGGGTCGGTGCCCGAAGCCAGGTACATCCACACCCATTCGCTCTTCGGCACGTACCGCGGTCTCCTGCGCTTCGGAGAACTTACCGGCCGGCATGAGTACGTGGAGCGTGTGGCCACGACGTATGCCGCGTCGGTGCGCACCGCCGTCAGGCGTTCGGGGTTTGTCTCGCATGACTGGGGGCGGGACGGGCGCGGCGAGACCACCTCGCCGGGGGACGCCGCCCAGTTGGCGCTGCGCCTGGCCCGGCACGGGCACGAGGAGTTCCTTGATGATGCCGAGCGACTGGTACGCTGCCGGGTTCTTCCCTCGCAGGTCACTGCACCGCTCGGGCTGGAACCGGTGGAGGACAGCGGGGACGACTGTGCCTTGCTTGACGAGCGCACGGTCGGGGCATACGGCGGCATGCACGGACATCCGCACGGCGTGAAGAAGCCGACGACGGATATCACCGCGGCCGACCTGCACACGCTCTGCGAGATCTACGAGGGGGTCGTACGCGAGAACGCTGACGGTGTGTGGGTCGACTTCGCGTTCGAGCGGGAGTCGCCTGCAGCCGCCGTGCGTGTGACACACAGCGAGCGGGAGGAGATCACGGTGATACCCTCGAATCGGTGTCCCCTGTTCGTCCGCGTGCCGCCGCGGGTTGACCGCACGTCGGTGCGGGCAACAGTGGACAACACCGAAAGATCCCCCGGCTGGACAGCCGGGCACGCTGCGTTGGGTATCGTGCCGGCAGGCAGCGCCGTGCGTGTGAACTACCCTACCCCTGCGCAGACCGAACACGAGACCGTCGAGGGTGTGGACTACGCGATCCGCTGGCAGGGGCACGACATCATCGGTATCCACCCGAACACGGCCACGCGGCCGTTCTACCCGTCACTCACGCCGGAGCAGACCGGCCGGAGAAAGGGAACCTGACGATGGGACAACTGGAGCTCCGGGTCGGCGCATGGCATGGTGACGTAATCAAGCGTTACCGGGTGCCCGACACATGGAGGCTGGACGTGCGGTCGATGCGCGGTGCGCCGCGGCTGGGCGACGAGGGCTTGCGGGCCGCACTCGCGCACCCCATCAAGGCTGCGCCAATCCACCGGGAGGCCAGGAGGGCGAAGTCGGCCGTGCTGATCATCGACGACCTGTCACGGCCGACCCCCGGCGAGCGCATCTGCTGTGCACTCATGGACGAACTGAATCGCGCCGGCCTGCCCGACAGGCGCATCGCCATCCTGATGGGCGGCGGCGCACACCGTCCTTTCGGCCGCCGCGAAATGGCAAAGAAGATCGGTGTCGCGGGGGTGCGGGCCGGCCTGGTTGCCTGCCATGATGCGTGGGAGTCACCCGTGGACTGCTTCGGAGTCACGTCCCGCGGCACACCCGTGCTGGTCAACCGCATTGCGGCGCAGGCAGACTTCCGGATTGCCGTGTCGGGGGCCTACCCGATGGGGGTGTGCGGGTTCGGCGGCGGCAGCAAGATGATCATGCCCGGCGTGAGTCACATCTCGAGTATCACGTGGAACCACACGAAACTTCCCACGGGCACCCGTGCCGGACGGCCCGAGGACTCGGTGCGCCGGCTTGACATCGAGGAATACGCCCGGGTGTTCGGCCTCGACATGGCCGTGTGCGCGGTGGTGAATGCGAAGCGCGAGCTCTGCGCACTCACGGTCGGAGAACCCGTGGCGGCGCAGCGCGCCGCCGTGACCATCGGCAGGAAGGTGTACCGGTCGGACTTAAACCCGAACGGGCGGTACGACCTGACCATCGTAAACGCGTATCCCATGGACGCCGACGGGGTCCAGTTGTGCAAGTCGACCTGGGCGCACCACATCGACCGTGGTCGAACCCCGACCCTGTTCATCTCGGAGTTTGCTGACCGGTACTGGTACCACGGGCAGTTCGACGGACCGTTCAGGGCCTTCGCCGCCGCCTCCCGAGTGCGGTCCATGCCGCGACAGACCGTGAAGGACCTTATGGAAGTCGACCGGTTTCTGTATAACCCCTACGCCGGGACAACATTCTCGCCCGACCCGAACCTGTGGGGAGCGCGGTGGTACTAC
>CAZJJT010000744.1:0-2411 GCA_964546395.1 uncultured Fibrobacterota bacterium | reverse complement strand
TTACAGTCCATCCCCTTTAACCACTCGGGCACCTACCCATTTCCTGGAGCCGATGGAGGGAATCAAACCCCCGACCATTCGATTACAAGTCGAATGCTCTATCAACTGAGCTACATCGGCGTATTACATCCTATTTGGGTAAAGACGCTCGAATATATAACAAACAGTCAGCGCAAGGCAAGACCCCGCTCTACTCACCCACCACCTCATCCACTATCCCGTATTCCTTCGATTCCCGGGCCGACATGAAGAAGTCACGGTCGGTGTCCTGTTCCACCTTCGACAAGGGCTTACCGGTGTGCGTCGACAGTATCTCGTTAAGCCGCTGGCGAAGACGCAGCATCTCCTCGGCCTGGATCTGCAGGTCGGAGGCCGGCCCGTACATGTTGCCCGATATCAGGGGCTGGTGGATCAACACGCGCGCGTTATTCCAAGCCTTGCGCTTGCCCGCCGTCCCGGCGCACAGTAGCACCGCCCCCATGCTTGCCGCCTGCCCCATGCACACCGTCGCCACGTCCGACTTGACATACTGCATCGCATCGTAGATCGCCAGCCCCGAGGATATCATCCCCCCCGGACTGTTGACGTACATCGTGATATCCGCGGTCTCCGCCCCGTCGAAATACAGCAACTTCTGCACCACTTCCCGCGCCGAATCGTCGTCGATGCTCCCCCACAGGAATATCTCCCGCCGCTTCAGCATCTGCTCCTGGATCTGGCTGCCCACCAGCATCTTCTTCATGCCTTCGCCGAAATCATCAGTGCTCTTCACCCCGGTCATATCGACTCCTTGCGTGTTGTTCACCCCTGTGCACCGGCGCACACGACCTCGGCGCCGCCGTCGGGCAGGTCCTTCACACTCATACCCATCGCAGCAAGCTCCGCCCTGATACTGTCGGCCGCGGCGAAATCTCTCGCCCGGCGCGCCGACGCCCGCCCGGCAACCTTCGTCGCTATTGCCTCGATATCAGCCCCGGGCGGCAGACCCAGGCCCAGCACCCGCTCGAACTCCCCGGCGCACGCCCGACGTAACGCCGGCGCGAGCGTCTGGTCGCGGAGAACGTCCCACACGACGGCGAGCGCGCGCGGCGCGTTGATATCCTCACTCAACGCCTTCCAGAACGGTGCTGTCGCCCGGTCCACTTCCTCTGCCGGGACCCCGCCCCCGGCCTCTGCAGGCACCAGTCCCCGGAGTCTGCCGAGGGTGTGACCCGAAGACTCGATACCGTCCCAGGAGAAGCTCAACTGGCTGCGGTAGTGCGCCGAGAAGCAGAACAGGCGGTAGGCCAGCGGGTCAATGCCACGCTGCCTCACCGACTCCAGCGTCAGGAACTCCCCGCTCGACTTCGACATCTTCCCGTGGTTGAACACCATGAACTCGTTGTGCACCCAGTGCTTCACCCACGGGTGTTTGCCGGTCGCGGCTTCGCTCTGCGCGATCTCGTTGGTATGGTGCACGGGAACGTGGTCGACACCGCCGCAGTGGATATCGATCTGCTCCCCCAGGTACTTCATCGACATGGCCGAGCACTCCAGGTGCCACCCGGGGAACCCGCGCCCCCACGGGCTGTCCCACTGCATGTCCTGGTTGCCGAATTTCGACCGTGTGAACCAGAGCACGAAATCGAGCGCGTCCCGCTTCGCCACATCGACTTCCACACGTGCCCCCGCCCGCAACTGCTCCAGCGTCTGCCTCGACAGCGCCGCATACCGGGGGAACTTGCCGATGTCGAAGTACACGTTGCCATCGACGACATACGTGAACCCGTTCGCCTCGATCCGCTTCACCAACTCAATCATGTCGCCGATGTGCTCGGTGGCGCGGCACACGACGTGCGGCCGCACGATCCCGAGCGCGTCGGCATCACGGAAGAACGCCTCTTCATAGAACCGCGCGATCTCCCATACGCTCTTGCCCTCGCGCCGCGCCCCACTCACCATCTTGTCCTCGCCCTCATCGGCGTCCGAGGTCAGATGGCCCACGTCAGTCACGTTCATGACATGCTTCACCGCGTAGCCCGCCGCCTCAAGCGTGCGCCGCAGCAGGTCTTCGTTTACATACGTTCGCAGGTTGCCGATATGGGCGTAGTTGTACACGGTGGGACCGCAGCAGTAGAGTCCGACCGTGCCGCCGACCGGCTCGAACGGCTCAACCGAGCGGGACCATGTGTTGTACAGCGACAGCGACCGCGTCATCTCAGTACTCCATCCGGACGATACCCGACCCCTCAACCACGCGCCCCACGGTTAGCGGGGCGAACGCAGCCAGTTCCGGACGAGCCGCAACCGCCTCCGCATCGGCCTGCGCCACCGCCATCACCATGCCGATACCCATGTTGAACGTGCGGTACATCTCGGCTGCCTCGACTCCACCTTCCCGCTGCAGAAACGCAAACACCGGCTCCGGCTCC